>NZ_JAJCGR010000011.1:0-104595 GCF_020553125.1 Blautia sp. MSK20_18 | reverse complement strand
CCAACTAGCTAATCCAACGCGGGTCCATCTTATACCACCGGAGTTTTTCACACCGGACCATGCGGTCCTGTGCGCTTATGCGGTATTAGCAGTCATTTCTGACTGTTATCCCCCTGTATAAGGCAGGTTACCCACGCGTTACTCACCCGTCCGCCACTAGAAACAATCTAAATCTGCCGAAGCTTCAATAAAAGGTTTCCCGTTCGACTTGCATGTGTTAAGCACGCCGCCAGCGTTCATCCTGAGCCAGGATCAAACTCTCTGATAAAATGTTTGATTCGTTTACTCAAGACAACCGTTTGGCTATCTCTCGTTTTTACTGCTTTTGGTTTGTTTAAACCGTTCTTTAAATGTAAAGAAATTTTCGAGAATCGTATGTGTTTCACTGTTTAGTTATCAAGGTTTGTTGTGTCTGTCTCTCAGACAGCTCGTTTATTTTATCTCATCTCTTTTTGTTTGTCAAGCACTTTTTTAAGTTTTTTCAAACATTTTTGAGTTAAGATTTTGTTGCCGCTTTGTTGGCGACTCGGATACTTTATCATATCTTCTGTCTTTTGTCAACTATGAATTTCATTTTTCTGAAATTCTTTTTAATTGTTTGTTTTTCAAAAACAATTATTTGCGACAGCTCAGTTATAATACCACTGGGAGTTATGCTTGTCAACCATAAAATTCAATTTTTTTAAAATATTTCGTTTATCCCGTTTATTAAGAAAGACGCTGCCAATAAAAGCAGCGTCCTTCCACCACACTATCTCCAAATCCCCTTTCTCTTCCGGATCGTATAAAACAACTCATTCTCCATCGCCATAACCTTCTGGATCGGCACACTCTTAAACACCGGCATCTTCATCCTAGTCCTGATCCACCAGAAAGAATAAACCGCCAGAACCACAAAAGTGATCACCACAACCAGCCAGATCATATTCCGCTCCACCGGATCAGAAGAAATATTCAGGATCATATAACACGTCCCCGCAATACCAACAAGCGGAAACACCGGCCCACCAGGAACCCTGAAGCTCCTCGGCACCTTCGGCATCCGCTTTCTCAGAATCAGCACATCCACATGCGCCAGCACATAAGAAATCATCCAGAACACCGAACCCACCAGGATCAGGAACGAAATAATAGAAGAAGAATCATTACTGATCAGTGCAAAAATAAAAATCGTCACACTGACAAATACAACGCCACACCAGGGAACCCCGTGCTTATTCGTCTTCGCAAAAATCCTCGGCATCATATTCATCTTCGCCATCCCCTGGCAGATACTCGCCAGACCATTCACCGTAGAATTCTGCGTACTCACAACTGCAAGCGCAGCCACCAAAGTCATCCAGATCTTACCTGCACTGCCAAGAAGATTTTCTCCGTAAAGCAGATGCGGAGCCGGGGAATCCATAAGCTCCTGCCATGGCGTATAATTATGAAAACCAAACACCATGATCGACTGCACACCACAGATCAGAGCAAGACCTATGATCATACCAAGAGGAACATTCCTCTTCGCATTCTTAACACTCTTGGAAACCGGGATCACATACTCCGCCCCGATAAATAGCCAGAACGCCGTAGCTGTAGCAGAAAACAGCTCCGAAGGCTTCGTGGCCATTGTATACGGCTGCGAAACCACCTGCCCTGTCCCCAGCTTAAGCATACCGATCAGTCCCATGATGATCATGGAACCAACCAGAAGAAACGCGACCAGATCCTGGATCTTTGCAAACATATCCACACCACGAAGATTTGCGATCATGATCACAATGGTCATGATCAGCGTATACGCAATACTGGGAACCGGCAGCTTGATCGTCTGCGCCATCGCATAGGAAAAAATCGAAGCCTCCACACCAGAGGACAAAATATTACAGAGCAGATAACCGCCCACCATGGAGATCAGCGTGGGAAAAGGCCCCAGACATGCCAGCGTATACTGCGCCAGGCCACCCGTCGTATTCGGCATAATGGCATTCAACTCCGAAAGCGAAGCCACCGTAGTCATATTCAAAAGACACGCAATAATCATGGAAAAAATAAACACAACACCAACCGTACCTGCACCCTGCCCCAGTGAGACCAGACAGCTGGTGGCAATGACCAACCCTACTGATATAGATACAACACTTCCCAGCCCTAATTTCTTATCTTCACTCATAATCCCAGTCACCTCCCAATAAGTCAGACGGATATTCGCGATCCGCATTCGTTTAGCAGCCCAAAACAGACAACATAGAAACAGGCGAAGTTCCGCTTTATCTGCGGACACCCTCGCCTGCCATCACGATTCTCTGCTTACCCTTTACAGAGCATCTACACCTTCATCACCCGTTCTTACACGGATCACATTATCAATATCGTAGATAAAAATTTTGCCATCGCCAATATGCCCAGTATAAAGCTCATGCTTGATCACTTCCACAATCTTATCCACCTGCTCCTTTTTTACCACAACACTGATCTGCTGCTTCGGAAGGAGCTCCATCTCGTAATTTTCATCCACCTCGTACTCACGGGTACCTTTTTCAACGCCACATCCAAGCACCTGCATAACAGTCATACCTCTGACACCGGCTTTACTAAGTGCAGATTTCAGGCTGGAAAATTTTGCAAGGCTTGTGATGACTTCTATTCTGCATAAGCTCATCTTATAATATCATCCCTTTCTGAAAAAATACATTGATCATTAACTCAGATATTCACGTCTATCTCTGCAGCATATCCATCAATATAAATGCTTTGTAATTCATTCAGAAAAGACATCAGCCCAGCTAAGCCGATGCCTTTCCGCATAAAAAATACTCTCTGTAAAATTCTGTCTTATCTTATACATTAAGTTCTTTCTTTGTATCAGCAAGAGCCTCGTCCATTCTGGAGATAACATCCTTGATATCCTGTTCGGAGATAACAGCTGTAGGCTCGAAACGGATGGTTTTCGCATTAACAAGTGTTCCTGCTGTCATGACACGTCTTGCAAACAGACCCTTTGCAGTCTCATAGCCAAGCTCACATGTATGGAACTCAACTGCAAGCATAAGACCTGTACCACGAACCTCCTGGATGATCTCAGGATATTTTTCCGCAAGGCTCTGAAGTCCTGCTTTCAGGATCTCACCTTTACTTTTGCAGACACCCGGGATATCATTTTCAAGCATATATTTGATAGTTGCGATAGCTGCTGCACAGCATACCGGGTTTCCGCCAAATGTAGGAGAGCCAAGAAGCCATGGGTTGTCGATCAGATCCTGAACCCACATCTTCGGTTTACAGATGATACCTGTGATCGGCATGATACCGCCGCCGAAAGCTTTACCATATGTCATGATATCCGGTGTAACACCCTCTGCCTCACATCTCCACATTGTACCGGTACGTCCCATACCTGTCTGGATTTCATCAAAGATCAGCGCCACACCTGTCTCATCACAGATCTCACGAACCTCCTGAAGGTATCCTGCCGGAGGAACGATAACGCCAGCCTCGCCCTGGATCGGCTCAAGGATCACACCGGCAACCTTCTCTCCAACTGCCTGAAGGTTCTTGATCGCTTTTCTTACATCATCTGCAATACCATACTGCACATGCTGTACCTGCTGTACCATCGGAATATAAGGAGTACGGTATGTACTTTTACCACCCATGGAGATTGCACCCATGCTCTTGCCATGGAAAGCACCTACTGTGGAAATGAACCATCTTCCGCCGGTTGCGATACGTGCAAGCTTCAGAGCCATCTCAACGGCCTCTGCACCGCCGTTTGTGAAGAAGCAGTACTGCAGGTCGCCAGGTGTGATATCTGCAAGTGCTTTTGCAAGATATCCACGAAGCGGATCAAGAAGTTCCTGAGAATGAAGTGCCTGATGATCAAGCTGCGCTTTTACGGTTTTCAGAATCTCCGGATTTCTGTGACCACAGGTGTAAATACCGAAGCCGCCAAGACAGTCGATAAATTTTTCTCCGTTCAGTCCATAGCAATAAGCTCCTTCATCCTGCCACTCAAGAACTGCACCCTGCTCAGAGTCAGAAGAAACAGATTTACGGTATTTCAGCCAGCCCGGGCTTACATAGTTGTCAAAATGATCGATGGTATCTGCCACCATCTGTTTTTTCTCCTCTGCCGGAATATCTTTCATATCTGTGTTGATCAGTCCGATCACTCTATCAAGATCTTTGATTACCTGTTCGCTCTTTGCCATAATACATTCCCTCTCTTTCTGAAAATCATCCCGCGATCTGCCTCTGCATCCTGCGTTCATTCTGGTAAAAAAACAGGCGCATTCGCTGTATTTCTACAACAAATGCGCCTTTGCATTTCGTTTAATTGTTTTTTGAATTGCCTATATTGTACCCCGGTCAGCCAATGTGTACAATTCTTAATTTCTGGCTGTTTATGATTAGTTTCTGGTAGGCATACTTGTTTTTAAGTATATCTCTTCTCAGTTTCTCTCGAAATTATCTGCAATATACTCTACGATCGGTGCAGGATCTTCCAGACTGTGCGGATGATGGTCACAGTCCGGTTTTACGATCACTTTGATCTGGCCGCCGTTTTCCTCATAATATCTGACCAGATTGGCACCGTTTTCCTGATAAGGCACAACACTGTCAACCGCACCCGCTACCAGCATGATCCTGATCCCCGCTTTAAGAAGCTGAGGCATTTTGTCCAGAGGATTCCCCCTAAACTCCAGAGCATTCTCATCTGTGAGATGATAAACTGCCTTACACTCTTCCCATTCTTTCGAATAACGCTCACTTGCTCCATATCCTCCCGGCCAGCTCGTCACATTCATAACCGGCGCATCCAGATACAGCGTGGAGATCGTTTCAGGATTTTTCACCGTATAATTGACAGAATAAAGACCGCCTCGGCTGAAGCCGAAAAGATCTGCTTTTTTATTAAGGCCTTCTTCCTCTGTGATATACTGATAAAACATTTCCATAAGGCTTATGGATTCCGGGCATCCGTACATGTCGCTGATCATCATATATGCAATATGCCAGCCTTTTTCAAGAAGTGCTCTGTCTGCATAATCAAAAGCTCCGAAAAACTCTGCGCGCCATACCCATGGTTTTCCCGGATGCACTTCTTTCGGCATGACCAGGATACACTCATGGCCATCCAGTTTAAAATCCTTTCTCTGATATCCTTCCCATTCGGAGATCCTAACTTCTTCTGCTTTCATTCCATTACCTCCATTATTCATGCCCACACAAGCCACTGCTGCATAAGCTCTTCACAATCCACAGTTTGAAAATGCCGCCTCCCTCAAAGGAGACGGCATCCAGACATCCGCATCAGCAGACATGTTTATTCTTTTTTATTACCACTGGCACGGCTCAAAGTCTGCTGTGTTCTCAGAAGTAACAACGTCTGTTCTCAGATAGTTTACACGGTTTACATCAATGCCACAGAACCACTCGGAGATTGTACGAACTGCAAGACCAGCATCACCCTGGCAGGTCTGATAGGACATACCATAAAGTTTTCCGTCTTTTACAAGATCAAGACCCTGTTTGGAGATACCAGCTGCAACGATTACGATATCGTCACGTCCTGCTGCCTCGCAAGCCTCAGCTGCACCGATAGCCTGGTCAGAGTCATCTGCAAGAACGATAGCATTTAATTTATCGCCATATTTTGTGATCCAGTCGGATACGACCTGTTTAACCTTGGAAGCCTCAAATCCAGGAGACTGGATATCAAGTGTCTCGATATCCGGATATTTCTCAGCAAGCTCTGTCATAGGTCCATAGCAGCGTGCATAGTAAGGAGATCCACCTACGTTATGTGTAATGTAAGCAACTCCTCCTTTGCCTTCCATCTTCTCGCCAAGCATATCGGCAAGTGTTCTCATCTGGTACCAGTCATTCGGGCCAGTGTAGGAAATGATGTAGTTCATAGCTTCTGCTTCTGGTGTTGTATTTACACAGAATGCCGGGATTCCAGCGTCTGTGATCTTCTTGAACTGCTGTGTTGCATGGTCAGCGGAAAGCGGAATCAATGCGATTGCATCCGGATGCTCGTTGATCGCCTGGTCAATGTAGCTGTCCTGATTTCCCTGATCCCAGTTTGGATCATAAACAGTTACTTCCATTCCGACTGCATCACATGCTTTCTGGAAAGCCTCTGTGTAGCATGTTGTCCAGGCATGTGCACCATGAACGATCAGGATAACTTTTTTGCCTTCCTGTCCATCTGCCGGTGACTCCGGGAATTTTGCATCATTTGCCTCGTCCCAGTCAAGATACTCTTTGTAATGCCAGTGATTGGCATCTGTCTCTTCGTAATTGTCTTCACAATATGCAGCATCTCCGTCTACTTCCGGAACATCGAAGCTAAGCGGTGCTTCCATCATGAGATGGTCATCTGTTGTTTTTAATGTTTTTTCTGCTTCCTGCAGTTTGTCGTAAGAATCTTTTGCAGCGTCCGGAACTTCTACTGCTTCCTCTTCTGCACTCTCATCACTTGCCTCTGCCTCAGTTGCCTGGGCGTCTGTGTTCTCCTCTGCAAATGCTACAGACCCCGTACCTAACAACATAGCACCACATAACAGAACCGCCAGTCTCTTTTTCATCATGTTTTCTTCCTCCTATACCTTATATAGTTTTTATTTTATTAAAAGCTCCCTCCGCTTTTAATTTCCCCTATTATTTTTCATTACTTATTTTGCACCTTTCATCTCTTTGAGATGTTCCAGATGAAGATTCGGACGACGTCCAAGGATCTTATCTTTATTGTATTTTGCAACTGTCTCATAGATCAGGCAAAGCACAAGTGCTGCACCGATAACCAGTACCTGAAGCTCTGTGGATTTACAGAGAGATTTCAGGAACGCGATCATCAGAAGAGAAATGTAGGTCCAGCCTACGCTTCCTTTGCCGCCGTAGATATCTGTTCCACCGATAACAGTTGCTGTAAATGCCATATAGAAAGGTGAGATTCCTTTTTCACCCATGGTTACATTCGCCGCGCCGGAATAGATTCCGTTCAATGCTCCGCCAAGTCCTGCTGCAAGTCCGGAAATGATAAATGCTGCTATTACAACACGGTCACTGTGGATACCTGCAAGCCATGCTGTCTCTGCATTGCCACCTACCATATGGATATTTCTTCCAAGTCTTGTGTAACGAAGAATTACAATTACCAGGATTACAAAAAGTGTTGTGATAATAAAGTACGTTGAGAATGGAAGAAATGGAAGCAGCTGATTATTCAGCTTCTCATTCAGATCATAATCTCTTCCGATACTCAGCTCACTTCCGTTACAGTACACATACATGATTCCCTTGAGAACCAGCTGCATACCGATACTTGCGATAAATGCGTGGATCTTCAGCTTTGTAACAAGCAGTCCCATGATCAGGCCGTTTACAACACCCATCAGAGCACCGATGAGAATGCAGATTGCCCACGGAAGCTTCTGGTTGCTGTGAAGCCCAAGTGTAAGAAGTGCTGCAAAGGTTGACATGTACATAACTGTCATATCCATATGCCCTGCAATGAGGACGATAGTAAATCCAAGTCCCAGCCAGATAACAAGACTTCCGTTACCTGTTACTGCCCGGATATTGTAGGCTGTATAGAAATTGTCCACAAACAGTCCACAGAAAAGTACGATCGCAAGTAATAAAAATGCGCGGTTTTTGTTGATCATTGCTGCATTCAGCTTAAATTTCTTCTCCATCATGCTTTACCCAACTTTCTGTTTGAATGTGTGTTTAACCATACGATGAACAGGAATACGATACCCTGGACAAGATACTTGGTGTATGTCCCAAGACCGATCCAGGAAAGAATATTGTTGAGGATACCATAAGCAAGAACACCACCGAAGGTTCCAACAATACTTCCTTTTCCACCGTTCAGGGAAACGCCACCCAGAAGGATCGCAGTCAGAGCATCAAAATCATAAGCGGTTCCGTTTTCGTAGGAAGCACATTTTCTGAGAGCTGCATAAAAGATACCAGCTGTTGCGCTGCAGAGACCATTGATCACATATGCGATAATGATCTGTTTTGTACAGTTGATTCCTGAAAATTTCGCTACTTCATAATTGGTACCGATGATCTTCAGTTTCTGTCCGAATGCTGTTTTTGTGTGAATCACCCATGAGATCACAAACATAACCAGCATAACGATTGCCATCAGGGAGATTGCTCCACCGATATAGGTTCTGGAAATCGCGTAAAACTTTTCAGCAGATGACTGCATGCTCTCTTTCGCGATATCCTCTGCGTAGAGCATTTTTCCCTGCCATACTACTCGTATGACACCGGATATCAAAAGATTTACCGCCAGTGTCCAGATGATGGCGTTGGCTCTCATCTTACCGATCATGAAACCGTTGATCAGACCGATCAGGGCACCTGCAAGAAGTCCTGCAATAATAGATCCCACAAAACCGAAGTTAATGCACTGTACTGCCATAACTCCGCCGAATGCCATTGTGATCGGCACAGACATATCTGTCATGTTTCCTGAATATGTAACGTAGAACAGTCCTGCACAGACCATACCGGTCAGGGCTACTGCTTCCAGAATAGACTGGATATTACTTTTTCCGAAGAACTGTCCTTTCGAAATGATCATTCCCAGAATGATAAGTCCTGCAACAATGATCCAGATGCCAAGCTGATTAAAGATCAGGCTGGCTTTGTTGATCTCTGTTTTTCTTGTATCTACCTTTGGAGCGGCAGTATTTCCATTTTTATTTACTTCTGACATGATACGAACTCTCCCTCCCCATTAGCTGCAATCAGTATTGAATTTTCCGTCATATCTTTTTTCCGGATCATTCCGATCGTATGTCCTTCACGTAAGATCACTGCTCTGTCTGCAAGTCCCACAACTTCCGGAAGGTCAGAAGAAAGAAGAATTACGGAATTGCCTTTTGATACATAATCCTTAACTACATTATGGATAACCTGCTTGGCATTAACATCAACACCTCGTGTAGGTTCATCCAGGATCAGGATATCAACACCTGCTGCCAGCCATTTGGCCATCAGCACCTTCTGTTGGTTTCCACCGGAGAAGCTGTTTACCAGACGGTCTCTGTCTGCCGGATAAACGCTCATCTCATTGATCTTCTCATCAATCAGTCCGTTCAGTTTCTTCTGATTGTAGAAAATACCGTTGGAATTCCGATCAATAATACAGGAGGTCACATTATCACCAACTGTCTGGTTCAGTGCCAGACCTACGACTTTTCGATCCTCTGTCAGATATCCAAGTCCTCCGGCGATAGCTTCTCCGAAGTTCCTGAAATGCGTCTCTTTTCCATGTATATAGACTTTTCCACCATCGGCCTTATCCACACCGATCAGTGCTCTTGCGATCTCTGTTCTTCCTGCCCCGGCCAGTCCGCAGATAGCAAGTACTTCACCCTTATGAAGCTCGAAGTTTACATGATGGAAAAATCCCCAGTGTGTATAATCTTCAACCTTCAGTACAACTTCATCCTGTACCATGGATTTATGGTTCTCATAGAAATTCTTTACAGGAGTTCCTACCATCATCTCAACCAGCTTGTCCGGATTCGTATCAGCTACTGCACAGGAGCCTACCAGCTTACCATCTCGCATAACTGTAACATTGTCTGCGATCTCAAAGATCTCTGCCAGGTGATGGGAAATATAAACCACTGCAAGCCCCTCTGCCTTCAGCTGACGGATGATCTTGTAAAGGCGTTCAACCTCGTCGCTGGAAAGAGCGGATGTGGGCTCATCCATAACAATAATGGATGGATTAAAGCCAAGAGTTTTCGCAATCTCGACAAGCTGTGCTTCGCACTGGCTGATTTCAGAAACATCCATAGTCGGATCAATATAATCCAGTCCCACTCTTGCAAGAAGTTTCTTTGACTCCTCAATTGCTTTCTTCTTATCTACAAAAATACCTTTCTTCGGAAGTCTTCCCACCAGAAGATTCTCATAAATGGAAATTCTTCTTGCAAGAGAAAGTTCCTGATATACCATTCCGATTCCTGCTTCCTTGGCCATTGTCGGGGAATGGAGAAGTTTCTTCTCTCCGTTAATGTAGATATCTCCTGTATAGTCATTAAACAAACCGTTCAGCATTTTCATCAGAGTTGATTTTCCCGCACCATTCTCTCCCATCAGAGCATGCACTTCACCTTTTTTCACACGGAAATCTACCTTATCAACAGCCAGTGTACCTGGAAAACGTTTTGAAACCTTCTGCATATCCAGAGCATATGTCTGTCCCGTGCTGTTTACTCCACTGCTCATATTTATCTCCTTTCCCATGAATGACACCTCCGCCAATGTCAGTTCATCTTTCTGAGTAACAAATCCGATCATTACGAAGTATTTATTAGTATAATAAGAAAAACCGATGAAAATTGAAATTCAATTTTTTCATCGGTTTAGTCTTATTTTTCACATCAGTGACAGTCCTTTTTTTAATCCAGTGACGGTCTGAAATAAGTGTCTATATTATCTTTTGTAAGGCTTACCACCAGGTTCTTATACCACAGTCTCAGGATTTCTCCCGAAGCAGCTCTTTTTGCACAGCTCCATGCATATTCCGCTTCATATTCCGGCGGCTGGGTTACAATACCATAAAGCTTTCCACTCTTTACCGCTTCCATATGCTCTGTTTCATTTCCAATTCCTATTACCTGGATCTTGTCCTGTATTCCTCTTGCCTTCAGCATATCATAAACTCCCAGTGCCATATTGCTGTCATGGCAGTAAAATACATTGATATCCGGATTCTGGGAAAGAAGTCTGGATGCTGCCAGACCTGCTTTTGCCCGGGACCAGTTGGCTTCTTCAATCCCCACAACTTCAACGTCCGGATAACTGGACAGATATTCCAGAAATGTCTGTGTTCTGTAAATCTGGGGATCTGTTCCCTGAGAACCTTCTATGATTCCCACTTTTCCTTTTTTTCCATTAAGACATTCCACCACCAGCTGACCTGCCAGATCAGCCTCTTCCGACATACTTGCCCCTACATAAGTTGTAATATATTCCGCAGATACAGTATCCACCTTCATATTCAGATTGATCACAGGGATTCCGGCGTTCTTTGCCTCGCGAAGTACATTCAGATAGGATTTCGCATTAACCGGACAAAAAATGATGGCATCAACCTTTCTCCGGATAAAATCCCTCATCTGCTCTTCCTGGTTTTTTACATTCCATTCTGCATACTGGATTTCCAACTTATAATCCGGATCTTTCTCTGCTTCTGCAACAAGAAGATTTCCAATAGCATACTGATAACTGGCCTGACTGGATGCAAGGGTGGCACCGATTATTTTTTTCTTTGTTTCCTGCTGCGTTTTTATACCGGCTGCCTCAGATCTGACTTCTGTTTTATAATGAACAGTTACTGTCGTTATTATCATCAAAATTGCCGCCGCAAAAATCAGGAGCCTTTTTTTCATATGCTTCTTATTCATATACTGCCTCCCTCATTATATGGAAGAACATAAGTCACTGTCGTTCCAACGCCTTCTTCTGATGAATAGCTCAGACCGTATTTCTTTCCAAAACGGAGCTGGATGCGTTCATTTACATTTTTGACTCCGATTCCGGAACCGCTGATATTCTCAGATTCGATCTCATCAGAAAGGATTTTCCTGCATATTTCTTCCGGCATTCCGCATCCGTCATCGCTGACTTCTATGATCAGATTCTGTTCCCGCCTGTACGCCCGGATAGTGATCTTTCCTGTTCCTCGTTTCTTTTTGATGCCATGATAAATACAGTTTTCCACTATCGGCTGCAGGATCAGCTTTATCGTCCTGCACCGTTCCACACCAGGCTCTGCTGAAATTTCATATGTAAATTTATCTGCATAACGCATACTCTGAATGATCAGATAATTTTTCACATGCTCCAGCTCCCTTTCCAGAGAGATTTCTTCATTTCCCTTGTTCAGGGATATCCGGAACAGCTTTGCCAGTGCTTCTGTCATTGCCACGATATTTGAGTCATTTGTCTCTGCCATCCATATAATGGAATCCAGCGTATTGTACAGAAAATGCGGATTGATCTGTGCCTGCAGAGCCTGAAGCTCGTACTTTCGCTTATCTTCCTGTTCTTCGATCACCTGCTCTTTCAGATTCCGGATACGGTCCATCATCTGATTAAATTTCATTGACAAATGTCCGATCTCATCGTCTGTAAGAATTTCCATACGCTGATCCATATTATCCGGATTAACCTGAACCATATATTTTTCCAGTTTTTTCAGAGGCTTTACTACTCCTGTAAGAATCCGGTTAAGCAGAAGCAGGGTTACTATAAGAGTAATTGCCACAGCCAGGATCATTACCCCACTGATTGCCATTGTTTCTGCCATCACAGACTTGTACGGAACCATACTTACCAGAGTCCACCCTGTTGTTTTCATATCGGTTCTGGTTACCAGATATTTCTCTCCTCTGTAGTTCAGCCTGAAACAGCTCTCCTTCGTTTTCCCAAGTGCTGTATTCAGCTCCTGACGGTTTTCCTTCTCATCAAAAGCGAAGCGTTCTCTTCCATTTTGCTGCTCATAAACCAGCTCGCCCTTATCATTTATAATACATATAAAATTCTCCTGTTTTTCCTGAAAAGAATTACAGATCTCCGTGATCTTATTCATATTCAGATTGATCAGGATCACACCTCGGAAGGTTCCGTTTTCATAGCTCTGGACTTCCCTGCTCAGTGAGATCACCTCATCATCTGTGTCAAAAAATGAATGTCTGTTAGGTCCTGTGATAATTGCATCCTGTGGCTTTGCCACTGCCTTCGCATACCAGTCCAGCTTGGAATAATCCAATGCGACCTTCTGATAGGTATACATAGATCTGTTCAGGAGCATTTTTTTCTTTCCAAAAATCATAATGGAGGAAATATCTGCCCTGGAAAGTAAGGTGTCACTGAATGCCTGGGAGCTCATCTCATAAGAACGCATATTTTTTCCGATTCCGCTATCCACATAATCATCTTCTTCTTTGATCACAGTTTCCAGATAATCCTGAAGATAATAATTATAATTTACATTTTTTGCAATGGAATCCACTTCCTCCAGATAGCTGTTCAGATAGGCTTCCATATTTACCAGATTTTCTTCTTCGTACTTTCCCCGTTCATTAAATGCCCTTGAATGAAAGACCATATAAAAAACAGTAACCATAATACACATGGTAACAATAATCAGCACCGCTGTCTGACTCAGGGCCCGGTTTTTCAGGCTGCTTTTCTGTTTTTTCTTCATGGCTTACTCCTTTGCCCTGAACTCGGAAGGAGACATTCCTGTATATTTTTTGAAAGAAACACTGAAATAATGAGGATTGGAAAATCCTGTTTCATAAGCAATCTCATAGGTTTTCATATCTGTTGATCGAAGCAGCTGCATGGATTTTTCCATACGGACATCTGTAAGATATTTTACAAAATTCGTTCCCGCTTCTTTCTTGAAGAGTCCGCTTAAATATCCTGTGCTGACAGATGCAAATTCCGCTGCTGATGTAAGGGAAATCTCCGGATTTTTATAATTTCTCATTACATAATCCTTCACCTTGTCAATAACCTGCATTCCACTGTTTGTCTGAGTAGAATTCATTTCGTCACGGATACTGCATGCAAAACGGATCAGCTCATCCTCCATCTCTCTTAGGGAACTGTATGTTTCAAATTTCTGGTATAATACAAATCCTCTGTTCCACATTTCATCCGGGATATCCTTAAGCCCGGCAAGTTCTCTCAAAAGCGCATTCATTGCCTCCATATAAATAACCTTGACATTTTTTCCGGAAAGGGAACCGTCCTTTCCATTGTCACGAAATACAGAACGTACTGCTCGTTCGATTTCTTCCGTATTGCCGATCATGATACTCTTAGTAAGATGGTGAAGTTCCTGCTGCGGATAATAGAAGGAACGCTCCAGATAATTCAGGTCTTCAATATCATAAACATTATTGCTTCCCAGTGAATATTTACACTCCAGTGCTTTCTTTGCATTGCGGTAGGCCTGGTTCAGTTCATCCAGGGTGGCTGCCGTTGTCCCCAGTGCACAGGTGGTTTTCAGCCGGATCGTGTTATAGATAGACTTCTGGATAATACAGAGGACATCATAAATAAGATCATGCGATTCTGCTTCAAGTGTACCGCAGCGAAACAAAATTACCACTCTGTCTTTTCCATCTTCAAAAACATAATGTTCTTTTCCCAGACATTCTTTCACAATATTCCGCGATGCAAAAAGATAAAGATCATAATCTGCCCCTGAAATATTTTCCATATCAAGATCCATGACTCCAATCTCATATGGTGCCTGGCTCATATCCAGCTGAAGGCTTTTTGCCCTCTCCAGATACAGCCTGAGATTACGGTCTGCAGAACAGACAATCTTGTTCAGTGTCTGTTCCTGAAGTACAGGCAGGCTCTGGCGAAGCTGATTCTTCATTGACTGGATATACTGTCTCTGGCTGTTCTCTATATGAAGCTTCTCGCAGATCTCCTTCATTTCCTTATAAAGGCTTTCGGCACCGATAGGCTTCAGGATATAGTTCTTCACTCCAAGTCCGACAGATTTCTGTGCATACTGAAAATCCTCATGTCCAGTGAGGATCACAACATGGATCTGCGGAAATTCCCTTGAAAGGATCTCCGTCAGCTCCAGACCATCCATAAACGGCATCACAATATCTGTCAGCACAAGATCCACATGATTTTTCCGTATAATATCCAGTGCCTCCTGTCCATCCTCCGCAAGAAAAATCTCCGAAAATCCCAGAGATTCCCAGTCTATGATCTTTTTCACCCCATTGCGGATAAGAGGTTCATCATCAGCAATCAGAAGTGTATACATTTTCTTCCCCTCCCATCTGTACATCGCCCGTGATTATATATAATTTTTGTCTGTTTTTCGTGCACTTTTTTGTTGATTATACTATATTTTCACAAAAGTTACAACTTTTCCCACAATTATTCTTGTGTATATTGCATATTACAAAAATTATTAAACGTGGTTTTTCGTCATCTTCTGAATATTTCGTGAATCGTTGGATATCCATACATGCTGAACAGGTGATCCGCCTCTTCCTGTGCTGCTTTCAGAGCCTCCTCAATAGAGATATCTCCCTGGTATATTTTTCGCAGAGCCTGACACATGATCTTCTCAATCTGCTCTACAGGAATAATCAGGCGATTCTTTCGATACGGACTGTTTCGTCTTTTTGCATACTGAAGGCTCTCCTCAGTGCTGACCAGCCAGGGATACAGCTTCAGAAGCTCACTGTTGCGGTACGGTGTCACAACTGTTGACGCACCATTCAGTATAGTCAGATACAGATTCGTATCACTGTTGCACAGCCAGGAAAAAAATCGGCAGACAGCTTCTCTGTGTGAGGAAAAAGGATTCAGTCCCAGATTCCATCCTACACTGGCAGGTGCTTTTCCCGGAACCATACCGGAAGCGATCCGACCGGATACATTCTCTTTCACCCGCTGGTTTATTCCATGGGCAAACTCTGAATATGTGATCAGCATAGCTGTCCTGCCTGTACAGAAATCATCTACTGTCTGAGTGATAGATTTGTTCATATCTTTCTCCGGTATATAATCCAGCGTATGGAGAATACTCTCAAAAGCCATTCTGTTCTCCTTCGTATGAAAGGTTGGCCTATGATAATTATCCCACAGCTTTCCGCCGCAGGCCCAGAGCCTGATCAGGATCTCCGGTGCCAGTTCTTCATCGATCGCTCCCGCAAAAGAAGCTCCGTATTCTGTAGGTGACGCAGGATTCTCCTTCCTTGTAAAAAAGGCAGCCACATCATTAAATTCCTTCCATGTTCTCGGTGCCCGAAGTGATATCAGACTCCTTTTCTGGTATTCAGTCTGAAGCTCCCTGTTTTCAAACAGGTCTTTTCTGTAGAAAAGAAGCTGTGTTCCTCCGCTCACCGGGATTCCGAAATACCGTCCGTTCAACTGGCAGTTCCGGAAGCCTGACTGAAAAAACTGATCCTTTTTGAAGCTGTCACTTTCAATAAAGGAAGAAATATCTGCAAGACACATATTTTGAACCATATATTCCAGCCACGGAACATCATAGGTATAAAAGTCATAGGTCTGCGTCAGCGTAGCACAGGACTCTGAAATCATGGAAAGCAGCTGGTTCTGAGGTACACAATGAAACTCTACCTGAATCCCGGTTTCCGCTTCAAAATGTCCGGTAAGCAGCTGCAGTGCCTGGATAGTCGGATTGTCCACTGACAGAAAGCGGATTTTCTCTCTGCAGGATATCCGGAAGCTCTGTTTCTGCTGCTTTTCTTTTTCCGGCAGACTCACAAGCCGGATATCCTTTTCCGAAAAATCAATCTCCTGTATAATCTGCTCATACAGCCTTGGGTTATGGATATTCTGCAAAAGTATCCTGGCTGCCTGCTCCCCCAGAACAGTACTGTTTCTGGAGATTTTGATCACACCATCATTCTGATTGATGTTGATCCAGGATTCCTCGGAACAGCTGATCAGAACAATATCCTCCGGGGTTCGCAATCCGCAGTATTCCATGGCAGTCTGAATTCCATATGTGATCTCACGACTTGTTGACAGCAAAACCTCCGGCGGCTTCCTGGAAAAAATTTTCATAAAACTGCTGAATGCATCTTCTCTGGTAAAATTCGTCGCACATATCTTCTCCGGTGCCAAATCTTCTCCCAGTGTTTCCATGGCATCTCTGCATGCCCGGACATAATTCCGCTCAGAAGAAAACTCAAGAGGACCACAGACAATACTGATATCCCGGTATCCCTGTTCCAGAACCTGTTTTGTTATGCTGTAAAAGGTATCGTAATGACGAAATCCTACATAATTACAGAACACCGAATCCGGCTCACGTTCAACAAAAACCGCCGGAATCTGATAATCCATAATGTGGTTCTGAAAAAAAGCTGTATTACCGGGCTGTGTCGTCACGATAATAAGCCCTGCTGAATTCTGGGTAATAAATTCGTCGATCTTCGTACATTCAACATCTGCGGAATCATTGGAAAACGCAATATTAATGGAATATCCATGGGACTGAAGATAAGAAGATATTCCGTCAAAGAGCCCTGAGTAAAACTGGCTCCTCATTCCCGGAAGCAGCACGCTTACCATATTACTGGCTTTTTTTTTCAGATTTCTGGCAGAATAATTCGGAATATATTTCAGCTTCTCCACAGCGTCCATTATCTTTGTATAGGTTTCCGGACGGACTGCTTTCTTTCCGCTCAGTGCGCAGGAAACGGTTGCTATGGATACACCTGCTTCCCTTGCAACGTCTTTTAATGTTATCATTTTTATGTCCCTTCAAATGCTTCTGTTTCGTCGTTTTTCTCTCTGTTTTTATCTGTTTTTCATTATATGTCCTATGAGATCCGCTTCATTCAACATAGTAAAATTCGTAGTAAAACGTTTAGATTTTTATTCCGGCAATCGTATTGAAACACACACTTTTTTTTCACATAATGTAGTTATAAGTTGAAGCAAATGAAAAACTACAGGAGGTAAATATATATGAAAATGACACCCAGAGAACGTGTAATGGCGTCTGTCAATCATCAGAATCCTGATTCCCTTCCAATGGATCTGGGAAGCAACGTAAGTGCCGGAATCAGTGGTATGGCTTACGGAAAATTAAAAGAATATCTTGGAATCACAACAGGCCACAACCGTATTTACGATGTGGTACAGCAGGTAGCTCAGCCTGAGATCCAGGTTCTTGATATCATCGGAGCTGACGTCCTTGACGTTGGCCGTGTATTTAACACAGAAGACTCCAACTGGTACGATGTAACCTTATCAAACGGCGTTGCCGCACAGTGGCCGGGCTGGTTCAGGCCGAGACATAACAAAGATGGCTCTTATGAATATTTTGACTGCGAGGGCACACTCATTGCCAAGATGCCAAACGGCGGAATGTGTTTTGACCAGCAGTACTTCCCATATAAAGAAGATTACCCGAAAAACTACAATGATCTGGATAAAGAGATGGGAAAGGTTATCTGGAGTGCTATGGTTCACAGTCCATGGGATCATTCCAACGAAAAATATTTCTGGGAAACACTTCGTGAGAGATGTCTTGTACTGAAGAACAGCACAGACCGTGCCCTGATGATCACCTGCGGATGCAACTTCTTCGAATGGGGAACTTTCCTTCGCAGAATGGAAAATTATCTCATGGATATTTATGAGGAACCGGAGCAGGTTCTTGCACTTAATGACCAGCTTCTGGAACGCCACCTGAAAAACCTGGAAAACACATGTAAGTACCTTAACGGAATCGTAGATATCGTCCGTTTCGGTGATGACCTCGGAATGAACAACAACATGTTCATGTCCCTGGAAAAATACCGTACCTTATTCAAACCGTATCATACAAAGATTAATGAGTATGTACATAAACACAGCAGCATGAAGACATTCCTCCACTCCTGCGGTTCCATCTTCCCGGTCATCGGAGATCTGGCAGAAGCAGGCTTCGATATCCTTAATCCGGTTCAGACATCAGCAGCCAATATGGATCCTGCCAGACTGAAACAGGAATACGGCAAAGATATCACCTTCTGGGGCGGCGGATGCAACACCAGAAAAATTCTGAACATGGGAACTGAAAAAGAGGTTTACGACTACTGCAGACGCATGATCGATATCTTCTTCCAGGATGGCGGATTCGTATTCAACCAGGAGCACAACATCCTCGGTGATGTTCCTCCTCAGAATATCATGGCTATGTATAAAGCTGTTGAGGATGCCAGAAGATAAAGTACAGACAATATGTTTCTAAAACCCCAAAAGGGATGCCGCATGAACAGAATCTCTGAATTCTGTTCCATACGGTATCCCTGATGGCATAGGTTTATCATAAGCGGTTGGATTATTCAGTTATGCTCCGATCAGCTGATTTGCCAGTGTTGCAGCACTTGCAGCATCCTCGGAATATCCGTCTGCGCCGATCTCGTCTGCGAATTCCTGAGTGATCGGTGCTCCGCCGACCATAACCTTGATATTGCTTCTGAAATCAGATTTGTTCAGTGCATCTACAGCATCACGAAGTGCAGGCATTGTTGTTGTAAGAAGAGCGGAAAGAGCGATGATCTTTGTATCCGGGTTCTCTCTGTAGCACTCGATGATCTTGTCATTGGAAACGTCAACACCAAGGTCGATAACCTCGAAGCCTGCACTCTCGATCATCATGGCAACAAGGTTTTTACCGATATCATGAAGGTCTCCTGCTACTGTTGCAATGATAAGTTTACCCTTTACGCCTGTAGCTCCGGATGCAAGATGCGGTTTCAGAACCTCAACACCTTTTTTCATGGCTCTTGCTGCTACCAGCATCTCAGGTACAAAGATCTCATTATTTTTGAACTTCTCACCTACAACAGCCATGGCATCGATCATACCTTTATTTAAGATCTCCTGTGGATCGCAGCCTTCATCAAGAGCTTCCTGCACTGCTTTTCCTACCAGTTTCGCTTTACCGATTTCTACTAATTTTGCAACTTCTTCGATTTTTGACATTGTTCTACCTCCAAATATTATGTATATTCATTATTTGCTACGGACAGGCTGATAATTTTTCGCACTCATCTCAGCTTTTATCGTATTTTTTATGGGATTCGTTTGCAGAGTCCTCCGCAGGCTCTGCAAACCTGAAGGGATCCTGATTATTTTTTTACAGGTCCAATAAGACCCTCTCTGTATGCTCCGATGTACTCCATACAGTAGTCATCTTCTCCAAGAAGAGCTTCTGTTGCATAAATAAGGCCAAGCATGTCTCTGTTTGTCGGATCAAGGATTCCACTGTCCAGTCCGGCATTCATAGCCAGTACCATAAATCCAAGGTTGATCAGCTTACGAACCGGCAGGTTGAAAGAAATATTGCTGATCGCTGCTGTAATGTGAATGGACGGATACTGCTCACGAACAGAAGTGATAACCTCGATATTTGTCTCAATTCCGTTCTCAGATGTACAAAGCATCTCTACCAGCGGATCAATGTGGAGCCTTGATGGAGCGATTCCGTATTCTTTGGCTTTTGCCATGATCTTATCAAATACGCGAAGTCTGTCTGCTGCATTTTTCGGGATTCCGGTATCATCACTGAGAAGAGCGATAACTTCCCAGCCTTTATTTTCTTCCTGTGCCATAACAGGGAAAATCTTGTCGATCTTGTCGCCCTCGCCGGATACAGAATTGAAAAGTCCCGGACGTTTACAGAATTTATAAGCCTGGATCAGTACATCAGCACTTGGACTGTCCACAGAAATCGGAAGGTCTGTTACTTCCTGAATACAGTCGATCATCCATTTCAGTGTTTCAACTTCCTCTTCCTCCGGAACAGATGCACAGCAATCGATAAATGTTGCTCCGGCTTCTGCCTGTTTTCTTGCACGGTCTTTGATAAACTCCGCATCTCTTTTTGCAATAGCCTCTGCAACAGAAGGAATGGAACCGTTGATTTTTTCTCCAATAATAATCATATTTTTCTTCCTCCCTATTCGTAGATCTTGGTTGCTTCGTCAAACAGCGCCTTGATATTGCTTGGCGGAACATCCGGCTGTAATCCCTCATGGCTTGGTGATACGATAAGGCCTGTCGGGAAGTAGGTACGAAGCTCTTTAACCTTTGCAGCTACCTGCTCCGGTGTTCCGTTCGGAAGAAGATCCTGTGTATCAACACCGCCGCAGAAAGAAATCTTTCCGTCGAATTTATCTTTCAGGTTTGCAGGATCCATACCTGCTGCAAGTGCCTGGATCGGATGGATAACATCAACGCCAGCCTCAATGAGAAGCGGGATAGCTTCAACAATAGATCCGCAGGAATGATATACAACCTTTACGCCATAGCTGTGTGCCAGATCGATAAGTTTCTTTGCTCCGGGAATAACGAACTCGCTGATAAGAGCCGGGCTGATCATCAGGCCTCTCTGACTTCCTACATCATCACCGATGAGGATTGCCTGTACTTTACCTTTTGTTGCCTCAAGGAAAATCTTAAGGGCTTTCAGATAAAAATCTACAATATGATCATCTACATAATGTACCATCTCAGGCTCTGCAACCATGTTCATAAGGCATGTCTGCATTCCGAATGCAGCACAGGTATCCTGGAAGTGGCAGGCCCAGAGCATACCCATAACTACTTTATCATCCGGTGCCTCATCAACAAGACGGCGGCACTCTTCCGGATCGATATAAAGCTCCGGATCCGGCCATGGGAAATTCACTGCCTCCACATCTTCAAGATCCTCACACTGTGCAAAGCATCCGTCTGCTGTCAGTGTTCTGTGCTCTGTATCTACGTTGCTTCCGTTCATATACCAGTCAAATGCCGCGAAAATTGCGGAGCATGTCGGGGATTTGTACGGGATCTCTACTGCGTAGAAATCATCTCCGCATACTTTTTTCAGTTCTTTGATATTGTCTACATGGTAGTAATCGCAAAGTGCAGGAACTGCCTCCGGTGTCGGATCACCAAGCCAGCAGGCCGGTCTGTCTACCGGTTTTCTTTCTACAGTTGCGATAAATCTTTCTCTACTGTTCATGTTTCTTTTCCTCCATATCTATTGCTTTTGCTTATTAGTTAAGGTGATAAATTTCTTCCATATCTGACCAGAATTCGCCCTCTGCTCTGTCAGGAAGGGGTGACATCAGCGGTTTTACAACATCCCACCATCTTTGTGTTGCCGGATCTGCTGCCATCTTTGCCATATCTGCATCAAAATCTTCGCCTTCGTACTCAAAATATGTAAAAAGATATTCTCCTCTGCTGTAGATAGAATAATTTTTCAGGCCGCATTCTTTGATCATTTCATTTACGCCCGGCATTGGATTTGCATGCCATTTTTTATATTCGGCAAGCTTTTCCGGTTTTACCTTGATCATCTGACCAAATCTTTTTTTCATACTTTCACCCTTTCCCTGCTGCTTCCAGTTTACAGTTCTTACATTCCGTTCTTTATGAAAATCATTATAAAAAAAGCCGGTAAAAATATAAATTCAATATTTTCATCGGTTTAGTCCTTTTTTTCATGTAAAAAATCTGAACATGTAAAAAATACACCTATAGCAATTCCAGAAATTAATACATTAAAAAGAAGTTGAACAGAGCATGATGCAACAATCTCCGGAAGTGCTGTAATCTGATTAATGTAACTATTGAATAAAAACAGGAATGTATTATACTGAAATCATACTCAGACAATGGGAAAATCAAAGAATTTACAGGGAGGTTTTTTATCATGGAATACAGACGTTTTGGAAACACGATCTATCTTCGACTTGATCCGAAGGAAGAGATCCTGGAGGAGATCGGCAAGGTTGCAGAGAAAGAGAACATCCGCCTTGCACAGGTCACAGGCCTTGGTGCCATCAATGATTTCACCGCAGGTGTATACAACACCGTAACAAAGGAATACCACTCTATCCAATTTCAGGGAGCTTATGAGATTGTTTCTCTTACTGGTACCGTTACCCGCAAGGACGGTGACGTTTATCTTCATCTCCATATCGCAGCCGGTGACGAAGAAGGCCTTGTACACGGCGGTCATCTGAACCGTGCCATCATCAGCGCTACTGCCGAGATCCAGATCCAGGTGATCGACGGAGAGATCGGCCGTGAGTTCAGTCAGGAGATCGGTCTGAATCTGTTTAAATTCTGATTTTGCCAGAGGGATTCCGGACACAGTCTACTGCTTTACAGTTTAAAAATTTCATCACACATAAAAAGGGTGAAACTACACAGCATAATGCTGTCAGCTCACCCTTTTCTTTAGCTTCAATATTGCCCTCTTCCGCACTCTCTGTCACGGTTCCGGCTTCCGCCAGCGGCATTTCCTCCTGTGCATAGGCCGTCACTGTTCCCGCTGACAGAGATGTGACTGTCACGGACGCCGCAAGCAGCCAGGCCATGATGGTACTCGTCTTTTTTCGCATACCTGTTCCTCCCTTTTCCTCTAATTCACTTTACAGTTTTCTGTAAAGCTGATATCACTGTAAATTTGCCTGATATTTTCTGTTCTGTCAACAAAGTGGATTTTAACAAAATCTGGTCAAACAGCTATTCGCAATTGAAGCAGAGGACTTCCCTGATTCACCGACATTTACATTGACAAATTCCCCTGTTATGATATACTTTGATGATAAAACTATTTTATACTAAAATTATTTAACGAAAGCAAATGAATGTGAGGATCTGATCATTATGAAGAATTTTAAAATCGGTGATAAACTTACGAGATTTCCCCTGATCCAGGGTGGAATGGGCGTTGGTATCAGCCTTGGCCGTCTGGCAGGCACCGTTGCAAAGGAAGGCGGGATTGGAATCATTTCCACCGCTCAGATCGGCTACCGGGAAAAGGATTTCGACCGTAATACCGAAGAAGCCAACCAGCGGGCTATCCTGTCCGAGATGAAAAAAGCACGCAGGATTTCTCCTGACGGTATCATCGGCTACAACATCATGGTTGCACTGAAGGAGTACGCATCTCATGTAAAAGCCGCTGTCCATGCCGGCGCTGACCTGATCATCTCCGGTGCAGGACTTCCTACAGAGCTCCCTGCTCTTGTCAGCGGAAGCAAAACAAAGATTGCCCCCATCGTCTCAACGGACAAATCTGCAAAGGTTATCCTGAAATACTGGGAAAGAAAGTACAAGCGCACTGCAGACCTTGTGGTGATCGAAGGTCCCCAGGCAGGCGGTCATCTGGGTTTCCACAAGGAAGAGCTGGATTCCTATACACCGGAAGCCTACGACAATGAGATCCGAAAGATCGTCCAGACTGTAAAAAGCTATGCCGCAAAATTCGGCACGGAAATCCCTGTAGTAGCTGCCGGCGGCATCGCCACGCACGAGGATGTAAAGCATGTCCTTGATCTTGGTGTGGACGGCGTTCAGGTCGCCACCCGTTTTATCCCAACGGAAGAATGTGACGCAGACATCCGGCTGAAAGAATCCCTGATCCACGCCGCAAAGGACGACATTGCCATTGTAAAAAGTCCGGTAGGTATGCCGGGACGTGCCATTATGAATCCCTTCATGCAGCACGTCATGGCCGGAGAAAAGATCCCGCACAGTCCCTGCCACCGCTGCCTTGCCAAATGTTCCCCCGGCGAGATCCCTTACTGCATTACAGACAAGCTGATCGCCGCCGTAAAGGGCGACGTGGAAAACGGCCTGCTGTTCTGCGGAGCAAAGGCCTATATGGCAGATAAGATCGAAACCGTGCACGATGTGATCGCTGATCTGTTTGGCACAGAATCGGAGTGCATCCGGCTGTCATAAAGATAAACCTGCGCCGCTAGGCGCACCTAAACAAAAAGCCCCTGCTTTCATTGCTTTTCGCAGTGAAAACAGGGACTTTTAGTTTTTCTACCGGTTATCGATCTTTTCCGGGTACATGTCATGCTCTGCAAGGCGTTTCCAGGCAATCTCCTCCCATCTGGTTCCGGCTTTTCCGTAATTGCAGTAGGGATCAATGGAAATGCCACCTCTCGGCGTAAATTTTCCCCAGACCTCAATGTATTTCGGATCCATGAGACGGATCAGATCCTTCATAATGATGTTCACGCAATCCTCATGAAAATCTCCGTGATTGCGGAAGCTGAAAAGATACAGCTTCAGAGATTTGCTCTCCACCATTTTTTCACCGGGTACGTAGGATATCGTGATCGTCGCGAAATCCGGCTGTCCGGTAATGGGACAAAGGCTTGTAAATTCCGGGCAGTTAAATTTTACAAAGTAATCGTTGTCCGGGTGCTTGTTCAAAAATGTTTCCAGTACCTCCGGAGCATAATTGTCCGGATATTTTACTTTCTGATTTCCGAGAAGGGTGATCCCTTCTTTTTCCAGGTTTTCTCTGCTCATATTTTTTTCCTTTCTATGGTCAAACGGATATTTATGATCCGATCTATCTGTCAAGTGCCGGATCCTTCACTCCATTGAGCCGGAATGCCTCTGCTCTGTCAATACAGGTTCCACACACACCGCAGGGCTTTTCGCCGCCTTCGTAACAGCTCCAGGTCAGTTCATAAGGAACATTCAGCTCCAGGCCGGTTTTTACGACCTCTGCCTTTGTGCAGCTGACAAAAGGCGCCTCAACCTTCAGCTGGCCGCCGCTTCCCTGATAGATTGCCTCGTTGATCGCATTGTGAAACGCACTGCTACAGTCCGGATATGCATTTCCGGCTGCATCATCCGCATGTGCTCCGTAATAGATCACACTGCAGTTTTTTGACAGCGCAATACTTGCTGCCGAAGAAAGAAACAATCCGTTCCGGAACGGCACATAGGTTGAAACCGGTGAGCCATCGGTTTCCTTCAGCTGCTCTGCATAGCTTTCGTGCGGGATCTCTCTGTCTGAATGCTTCAGAAGCGAACAGTCACTGTACCGGAAGATCGGCTCCAGATCCAGATAAAGATGCTCCACTCCGTAATATTCTGCTGTTTTTCTGGCAGCCTCAATTTCTTTTGTGTGCTTCTGTCCGTAAGCTACTGTTAATGCAATTACATTCTCTTTTCCATATTTGTTTACGGCAAGCCCCAGGCAGGTGGTGGAATCCACACCGCCGCTTGCAAGTACAAGTGCTTTCATAGCGTTCTCCTTTTCTGCGGTATTTCTTGTTATATTGTGATATGTTTTCCTGTCATACTCCCCGTTTCTGCGGGTCCCAGATCACCTTATGAAGCTGGATCTGAAGCTTTACATCGTTGAGCTTTTTTTCCATAAGGAAATCCACGATCTCCACCGGCTGGATCCTGCCAAATACAGGGCTGAAATAAACTGCCGTTTTTCCGATCAGCCTGTACTTTTCCAGGATTTCCAGAGCTTTTTCCATATCTCTGCGGCTGCTGACCACGAATTTCAGCGTATCCTCACTGCCCAGAAGCTCCAGATTGGAAAGGAGCATCTCTTTTTCCATGCCGCTGTCCGGTGCTTTATAATCCATGGTAAAGGACGGACGTTTTTTTAATATATGATAAGGCTTCAGATCTACGCTTCCATTGGTCTCAATCTCCACCCGCTGGGATGGATCCTCCAGGATTGCCTCGATCAGCTCCTCCATGCCTTTCCGTAAAAGTGGTTCCCCGCCTGTAAGTGTCACATTTTTTACGCCTGTTTCACGGATCCAGGAAAGGATCTCTTCTTCTGTCAGCCTTTCACTCTCACATCCCGGCTCATTTGCCCAGCTGGTATCACAATAGCTGCACTGAAGATTGCAGCCCTTAAACCGGATAAAAGCGACAAGCTCTCCTGCCCGTCTGCCCTCTCCGTTGATGCTGACAAATTTCTCTACAACCTGATAGGTACTCATAGCCATACCGCCTCCGTTTCTTCTTCCGTTTCCCGGTAAGCTGCACAGTTATTTGGTGTTTCGTAAACAACAGCTCTTTTTACAGGATAGCCCTTTTCTTCCATTTTCCTGAAAAAATACTCTGAAAAATTCTCTGCTGTAGGGCGAAAGGGAACCTTCACCAGATGAAAGCCTTCTTCATCCAGTGCTTCCAGGGTTTTCGGACGTAATGTATTTTCTTCATAGATCAGCGTGTGATCCATGGAATCTGCCAGCTCCCGAAGATCCTTTTTCAGATCTCCGAAATCTACCAGCATCCCTCGCCCCTGACCGTTTTTCTCCAGCTTCCGGCTTTCGATCTCAATCTCCACATGCCAGCGATGGCCATGGATATTGGAACATTTGCCGGTGTAACCGGACAAAAAGTGTGCCGAATCGAAATCTGCTTCTGTTTTTAACTGATACATAAATTTTTCCTCCTTCTGGATCTGTCACACCACCCGAATATTTCCATAAATAAAAAAAGCCGGGATTCCCGGCCTTGATCCAGTTAAAGTAAAAAAAGGGCAGACCCGCCACGAGTCTGCCCTGATTCTCACATCTTCTTCAGCCCTGGTTTTATTTATAGACAGGATGGTACAAACGAACTGTCTTATATTAATTTGTATGGTATTTCCGGAGATACTGCATCAAACGATAAATTGGACCAGATCATCCGTGTTCGCTGCTCACTCATGAGCGCAGTCGCTCCGCAACGATCTATGGGAACTTTCAGCTCCGGAATTACGGTAAATTTTCTGCAGAATTATCTTCTTCCGCAGCACTTCTTATATTTCTTACCGCTTCCGCACGGACACGGATCGTTGGGATAGATTTTTCTTGCAGATGCCGGCTGCATCGGCATTGCTGTCGGCACAAAGCTGTTCGGCATTGCAGTGTGCGGCTTGCCTGTGGCAAACGGCCATACTGCTCCTGAGATCTCATTCGGTGTGTAACCGCGGAATTCCAGCATTCTTGTGTTATTGTTTGCCTCCATGATCAGCTTTGTAAATTTCTCAAGCTGCTCATCGTTAAACTGGATTCCCTTCTGGTTCAGGTTTTCCATGATTGCTGACATTCTGCCATCCATGGAGCATTCTTTGTAAATAAAGAACAGTACCTGATCCTTCACTGCATCGGAAACCTTCATCTCATCCAGCAGAAATCTGCCCAGTCTCTGGTAAGAAGCAGATTTTGTCGGATACCCGTTTTCGGAATAATCCAGGATCTCATCTACAGACGGAATATAGAATT
The DNA here is from genome assembly GCF_020553125.1 of Blautia sp. MSK20_18. Lineage (NCBI taxonomy): Bacteria > Bacillati > Bacillota > Clostridia > Lachnospirales > Lachnospiraceae > Blautia > Blautia sp. MSK20_18. The sequence continues at coordinate 76,996 of NZ_JAJCGR010000011.1, read as the reverse complement.
TCCGTCCACCCTGACGTCTCTCGATATCCTTGTAGATGTTATTGACCAGTGCGGATTTCAGGATCAGCTGATCCTCCGCAAGCTCACAGATACAGGCCTTCTCCGGAATGGTATGATACAGCTCGATGAAGCTGTCATATCCGATGTCAAAGCCTTTTCTCTGCTTAAACATCTCATATACGGTCTTTGCCGGTGCAGATACATACAGATAGCTTACCATAATAAGGCAATCCTTCAGCCAGTTTACCTGGCTGCGAAGTGTCTGGAACTCCGGTGTATTGATCTGATCGTAAACAGCTACAACCTCTGCCGGAACTTCTGCGTAATCATCACTGTAGGAAACAAGGTAGCCCATATCGTTCAGCCATTCTAACGTATTCCACTCATCCTCTGTAACATGGAAGCATTTTCTCTGAATAGCCGCCTCAAAAGCCAGTACCTCCTGATCGTCTGCTACGAGGAAGCTTGCTTTCATAACCTCCGGTTTAAGAACCTCTGCGGCAACCTTTGCGGCGATCTCTTCCTGATCCATTCCCTTGCAGTGAAGTCCAAGCTCACCTGCAATACTGAGAAGGTCTTCTTTACGATAGGACATGAGGAAATCTTTTACTGTAGGATTTCTTCTGCTGCCTGTGGCTACCTCATCTGCTTTTGCAGCTCTGGCTGCTGCCTCTACTGCTGCTACTGTTGCAGCAATGTCTTCCGATACTTTGGCTGTTTCCGCCTCAGTTTCAACTGCTGCAGTGCATCCCAGCTCTGGTGCCTCTGTCCAGTACGGATCATCCTCACCCTTTACTTCTTTTATAATAGAAGGAGCTTCTGCTGTTCCCTCGTCTTTCTTCTCAATATCAACTCTGTATTCCGGAGCTTCCTTATCCGCACCATACTGACGGAAGGTAAACCATTTCTCGGAATCCATAAGCTCTACAGTCTCTGTCTCGCCTGCATTTAATAATGTGAAATTATTCTTCGCTTCTCCGTCACCGTTCTCACGGATCTGTACTTTTTTCTGAAAAAATTCAATCTCATATAGGCTGCCTGCCGGATACTGAACCAGTTTTTCAAGCATGGCTGCCATATTTGCAAATGTAACGTCAGCCGCAACAGTACAGCGTCTCCATACCGGCGGTTTCGTTCCTTTTCTTGTGATTTTTAACTGATAAAACATTCCTGTGTTCCTCTCCTGTAAATATATGCCGGATCAGGAGATACGAATAACTCCTGATCCGGCGTAAGCAACTTCCCCTATGTTATACAAAAATAGAGAAATTGTCAATATTTGAGAGGCTTCTACAACACAATATCATATTTCTCAACCTGGATCACAGCATTTCCGTCACTGTGAAACAGAATCTCATCTGCTTCCACTGGTGTTGGGATCACGGTAGTCGCAGTTTTGCTTCCATCATTGATAAAAAGCTCTATGGAGCTTCGATCCAGGATAAAACGCAGCTTCAGATTTTGTCTGTCATCTGTGATCTGGAGCTTTCTTGTACATACAACATCACGCTGCACCCCGCTCCAGGTTCTGTCGATTTCCAGTATCTGTCTTTTTCGATCATAGGTAAAGACCGTTGTATATTCTTCATTGCGTGCAAGCTCGATCCGGAACTCATTGTACACATCCAATGCTTCCTGATTTGGATTTCCGGAGTTCCTGCTTCCATCCATGATGCCATCTGCGTTCTGCAGTTCCACAGTCAGATCGATCATTCGGCCACGGACGCCTTCAAGGCTTAAGCTCTCACCCACTTTTACATTCTCATAACAGCAACGGTTTTTCCGATAATTCTCAATTTCTCGGACCGGCTTCTGCCAGATCTTTCCGTCACGATATTCCAGCTCTCTCGGAAGAGTCATCATTCCCTGCCATCTCTGCTTTTCCTTGATCACACAGCTATCCCAGGATTTCATCCAGGCGATCATCACTCTTCTTCCATCTGGAAGAAGGGTTGTCTGCGGCGCATAAAAATCAAGTCCGTAGTCCAGACTTACCGGTGCGTCTTTTTCAAATGTATGTTTTTCGCTGTCATAATCTCCCGTAAAATACAGGGAATTATGTCCATTATGAAACTCATACCCTTTTGCCCGCATATGCTGCGGAGAACAGATCAGCACATGTTTATCCCCGAGCGGAAAGAAATCGGGGCATTCCCACATAACACCGATTTCTCCTGTGGAGTTCTCCGCAAGAATTGTTTCAAATTTCCATTCTTTCAGATCTTTACTGGAAAACAGAACTACCTGTCCAGGAATTTCTTCGCTGCGGCATCCTACGAGCATATGGTATGTTCCGTTATCTTCCCATACCTTCGGATCACGGAAATCAACTCTGCTGCATTTCTCCGGAAGCATATCTCCGGTGACTATCGGATTTTTCTCTGCCTTTACATAATCTTTTCCGTCACCCCAGGCAAGGCACTGATTCTGCCGGACTTCTTCTTTTCCATCAGGCAGCTTTTCTGTTGTAACTCCTGTGTAGATCAAAGCCTGTTTTCCATCCGCTTCAATAGCACTTCCGGAAAAGCATCCCTCTCGATCATATTCCTGATCCGGTGCAAGCGCTGTAGGAAGCTGCTCCCATCTGATCATATCCTCCGTCACACTGTGGCCCCAGTGCATAGGGCCCCAGTCACGGCTGTAAGGATGATACTGGTAAAAAAGATGTACCTTTCCTTTAAAAACAGAAAATCCATTGGGATCATTGATCCAGCCAACCGGTGCAGATACATGAAAGGCCGGTTTCTCTTCCTGCGGGATATTTTTTGCTTCCTCTATTTCATAAAGACGTGCTTTTTCAAGTTTTTCACTCATACTCTGCTCTCTCTTTCTTTTTTATGTTTCTGACCGGTATCTTTTTCTGTTTTTATTTCTCTGTCTCACTAAGAGACTTCTGATACTGGTCAAAATATTTCTGTTTGATTGCCAGATAATCAGACAGTCCATACTGCTCCATCTTTTTCAGATAGGAATCCCATTCTTTATCGATGCCGCCATTCAGGATCCAGTCTGCTTTTTTCTGTTCCGCATACTTCTTGATATCCGTGTCGTACTGAGATACCTTATTGGTATCATCAATACTCATAAATACATTCGGATACACATATTTACTGTTCATATCCTTAAGATATGTTTCGTGCATATTGTCGAGACGCCATTTTGCATCTGCCGGCTCTGTTACATATACATCGTAATACTCGTTAAGTATTGCCAACGGTCCGTTTACAGACTGTGCTTCACGAACCTCTACCGGAGATGCATCTCCCAGATCCATATGTTTCAGCATCTGACCACCTTCTGCATTCTCGGACATCTCAAAGATATTAAATGAATCTTTTTCCCCGTAAGTACCCCAGTTATTCTGCGGAGACTGGATCGGTGCATACATCTGATCGATCCATGCTGCTGCCAGTGCCGTATTCCGACAGCTTGTAGTCAGAACGCAGCGTCCTCTGTCAAAGCCACTGGTTTCACTGTTATTCTGTCTTGTGATATTTACAAGACCATCCGGACCGGCCAGCGCCGGGAGCATTACATAATCTTCATTGTTATCAATATTTGCAATATCCCAGGTGAAACACAGACCATATCTGTGGTTCTTACCTTTTGCAACATAAGTTGACCATTCCTGGGTAAAAGCCTCCGGATCCACCAGCTTTTCTTCTACCAGCTGATGGAGCCACTGAATACCTTCTTTATAGCCTTCCTGTACAGTTGTATAAATAACGGTTCCATCATCTTTTACTGCAAAATGATCACCGGTGTCACCATATCCTTCTCCGAATCCGTTGATGAGAATTGCAGGATCCTGATCACCATTATTGATGATAAAGGACATCGGGATTACACCACCCTCAATGTTGAATTTCTTTTCCAGTTTATCTGCATTGTCGCGGAAAGCGATCAGAACCTGTTCCAGTTCCTCAGTTGTAGTCGGAACGTCCAGCTTCAGATAATCCAGCCATTTTTTATTAATGTAGGGAATATCTCCAATTGCCTGAATGGCTTCTTTCCCCGCACCAAGCTGCTCGATCCATGGGAAAGAATAAATATGTCCGTCCGGTGCTGTACACATTGTTTTGTATTCCGGGTATTTTTCAAATACAGCCTTAAGATTCGGCATGTATTTATCAATGAGATTTTCTACCGGAATAATGATTCCCTGTTTGGCATAACGAAGAAGATCATAATCACTCATCCCTGCGTTAAAAAGTCCATCCGGAAGATTTCCGAACTGTGCCAGCGCCAGATTTTTTTTGTCATCAAACTGATCCGATACAAAACAGGTCCAGTCAATGTGGACATTGGTCTGCTTTTCCAGTCTTTTAAAAATCGTTCTTTCATTAGGTTCCTGTGTAGATGTTGCAGGTGCACTGGTAATAAAAGACAGCTCTGCTTTTTCTTTCAGAGGAAAGGACACATCTTCCACCGGGATATCCGGATCTGTTTCTGCTTTCATGTGTTCTTTTCCGTTTCCACATCCGGCACTGCATACCATTATAATTGCAGAAAGCCCGATTGCCAATAATGCTTTCATTCTTTTTTTCATCATTATCAACCTCCTGTCATCAGCCTTTTACAGAACCAACCATAATGCCCTGGTCAAAATATTTCTGGAAGAATGGATACATGATCAGAAGCGGTAAACTTGATACAATGATCGTAGCATATTTCAGAAGTTCCGCTACCTTTGCCATCTGTGCAGTACTCTGGATATCTGCGATCATTCCGGGCTGCGGTGTATTCTGTACAAGGATGGAACGAAGTACCAGCTGCAATGGCTGCAGTTTCGCATCATTCAAATAAATCATAGCGTCAAAATAACTGTTCCACATTCCTACAAAGGACCACAGTGCAAGCACTGCGATGATCGGTTTGCATACCGGCATCATAATCTTGAAAAAATGCTCGATTTCCGTGGCACCGTCAATGGCAGATGCCTCTCTGAGTTCCTTGGGGATAGACTGATAATAGGTTCTGGCAAGGATCATGTTCCAGACATTAAACGCACCCGGAAGCAGGATTGCCCAGATTGTATTTACCAGATGCAACTGATTGATCAGGATAAAAGTCGGGATCATTCCTCCACCGAAAAACATGGTAATGAGAAAAATAACATTGAAGAAATTTCTTCCCACAAATTCTTTCTTGGACATTGGATATGCTGCCAGCAGAGTTACCAGAACTGAAATAATGGTAAACACCAGGGAATAAAAAAATGAGTTTGCAAAGCCTCTCCAGATCATATTATTTTCAAGAACTCTGCGGTACGCATCGATCGTCCACTTCCGCACATCAAAGCTGATCCCCTGGCTGTTCAGCACATTCGGATCCATAAAGGATGCGATCACAACATATAAAAGCGGAACCAGAATGGAAAGTACAAATGCACCCAGAAGTACGTATCCGATTCCTAAAATGGCTTTGTCAGATGCCGAATATTTCTTTTTCTTTGCTTTTGCCATAACAGCACCTCCTATAATCCCTCTCCGTCATTCAGTTTCTTGACTACCCAGTTTACAAAGATCAAAAGAATTACATTGATCACTGAATTAAACAGCCCCACTGCTGTAGAATATCCATAGTCTCCATTCAGAAGACCGATTCTGTATACATAAGTAGAAAGAATCTCAGATGCAGGAAGGTTCATATCTGTCTGCAGTGCATATGCTTTTTCAAAACCAATGCTCATAATATTTCCGGCCTGAAGGATAAACTGGATCACAATGATGTTTTTAATAGCCGGAAGCTGTACATACCAGATCTGCTGCAGGATATTTGCTCCATCCACCACTGCTGCCTCTTCCAGATCCTTACTTGCATTGGCAAGTGCTGCAGTATACATAATGGATGCCCATCCGGCTGTCTGCCAGATTCCGCTGGCTATGTAAATGGTACGAAATGCTGCCGGCATAGTCATCCAGTTGGCATCGGAACCGATCAGTTTATTCAGCGGACCTACCGGTGAAAGAAACATACGAACCATACCACAGAGTACGATAACGGAAATAAAATTCGGCGCATAGATCAGAAGCTGAATTTTTTTCCTGATCCCGGCTCTCCGGATCTGATTCAGAAGAAGTGCCAGGATGATCGGAATCGGAAATCCCCACAGCAGTCCGTAAATACTCAGTTTCAAAGTGTTCACAAGATAATTCATAAAATCCGGTGATGCCAGAAATCTCCGGAAGTATTCCAGTCCTACCCATTTGCTTCCAAATACACCATCAATGACATTGTAATCCTCAAAAGCGATCAGTACGCCACCCATGGGCACGTATTTGAAGATGATCGTCAGAAGAAGTGCAGGCAGCAGAAAAAACACATACAGCTGCCAGTTCTTTTTCACATACTGAAGCTTTTCTGCAGCAGTTCTTTTTCCTGCCGGAACAGCTTTCGCAGAACCTTTTTTCATTCTCTTTTCCTCCCGTTTTTGTTCTTTCGTTCTTGTTTAGTAACCGGTAAAGTAATCGGTTACTTTATAATTTGATACTACTATATGACATAGCTTCTGTCAACCTTTTTTGTTAATTTATTCAAGAAAAGTTACCGGTAACTTAACTGGTTATTTTTTTATTGCTATTTAACGTCTGTATTGTTATACTTAATTACATCAATCCAATTATCTTGTACGGTCTGCAGATTTCTCTTATATGATCACATCTGCATTCCGTATCATAACTTTCTGCTGTTAAAAGGAGACTATTTTTTTATGGCTAAAAAACAGGTAACATTTGCCGATATTGCAGAATACACTGGTTTTTCCAAGACTACGATCTCCAGATATTTCAATCATCCGGATTCTCTGACCCTGGAAAATCAGGAAAAGATCGCAAAAGCCCTTGATGAGCTCGGCTACAGAAAAAACAAGCTTGCCAGGGTTCTTGCCAATGGAAAAAGCGAATTTGTAGGGATCATTGTCCCGAACCTTTATCTTCATTATTATTCCGAAATGCTGACACAGCTTCTTCGAAGTTACTCCGATTATCATTACAAATTTCTGGTTTTTGTCAGTGATGGCGGCCCGGAGAAAGAAATGCAGTATCTGGACGAGCTGATGGCTTATAAGATTGAAGGACTTATTATTCTCAGCCATACTCTTTCCTCCGAAAAACTGGCTTCCTATAATATTCCTGTGATCGCCATTGAACGTGAAGCAGAACATATATGCAGCGTTACAACAGACAATTACATGGGCGGCATGCAGGCTACTTCTCTGCTGATACGTAATCAGTGTGATGTACTGATCCACATCAATGTCCATGTACCTGAGAATATTCCGGCTTATGACCGTATCCGTGCCTTTGAGGAAACATGCCGGGAATATCATGTTCCTTATGAACTGAACCTTAATGTTTCCGGTGATTCCTATCAGGAGCTTTTTGAACAGATGCGTGTGATCTTTCAGGATATTGACAGTAAATATTCCGGTCAGAAAAAAGGCATATTTTTATCCAATGATACTTACGCAAATATATTTCTCAATCTGATCTTCCAGAAATACAACTGTCTGCCGGATGAATATCAGATCATCGGATTCGATAATTCACCCATTGCTGCGGAGTCCATCATTCCGATCACTACTATTGGACAGCAGATTGATGTGATCGCACAGACTACCATGGAACTGCTTGTGGAACAGATGAACGAAATGAAGAAAAGAAAACCGGCACCGCTTCAAAAACCGATCCACAAAAAGATCACTCCGGTTCTGATACGACGGCAGACAACCGGAGACTGAAAATACTTACAACATTTTTCCATATTCCATAACAACCCGTATATTCATGTACCGGAAACTTCATGCTATAATTCTGTGGAAAAATGTCAGATAACCATTACCGCCGGGAAATATTTGACAGGTTTCCCGACATCTATAAATATCTATTCAGGGAGGAAATCATGAAAAAAGATCAGGAAATTTTTCAGAAACGTTTAAACCATCATCACGACGAGCTTCGCTGGCTGTACACAGAGCTTTATCACAATGATGACATGTTTGCAGAGCTCTGCGACCAGATGTACCAGTATTTTACAGCACGCCGCCGTGCTCTCAAAAACCGCGACCTCGAAAGAGAAAATAATCCGGACTGGTTCCGCCAGAAGGATATGCTGGGCATGATGCTCTACATTGACAATTTTGCCGGCAACATCAAGGGAGTTTCTGCCAAGCTTCCATATCTTAAGGAGTGTAATGTAAACTGTCTGCATCTGATGCCGTTCCTGGATACCCCGAAGGGCCGTTCCGACGGTGGTTACGCAGTAGCCGACTTCCGCAAAGTCCGCCCGGATCTTGGTACCATGGAGGATCTTGCCGCTCTTGCTGACAAATGCCATAAAAACGGAATGAACCTGTGTATGGATTTTGTTATGAACCACACCTCCGAGGATCATGAGTGGGCAAAAAAAGCACGCCAAGGTGATGGCGAATATATGAGCCGCTACTTCTTCTACAATAACCGCGAGATCCCGGACGAGTACGAAAAGACCGTACCACAGGTATTCCCAACCACTGCTCCGGGGAACTTTACCTGGCTTCCGGATATCGGTCACTATGTCATGACTACCTTTTATCCGTACCAGTGGGATCTGAACTACGGCAATCCCCGTGTTTTCAATGAGATGATGTACAACTTCCTCTTCCTTGCAAACCAGGGAATGGACGTGATCCGTATCGATGCGGTTCCGTATATCTGGAAGGAACTGGGAACTCCCTGCCGTAACCTGAAGCAGGTGCATACGATCGTTCGTATGATGCGTATGATCGCCGAGATCGTCTGCCCAAGTGTTGTACTTCTGGGTGAGGTCGTTATGGAGCCGGAGAAGGTTGTTCCCTATTTCGGAACCGTAGAGAAGCCGGAATGCCATATGCTTTACAATGTAACAACCATGGCTACAACCTGGAACAGCATTGCCACTCGTGATATCCGCCTTCTAAAAAAACAGATGGACATTGTAAACAGCCTTCCGAAACAGTACACCTTCCTGAATTATCTCCGCTGCCATGACGATATCGGCTGGGGACTTGATTTCGCCACCCTGAAGGAATGGGGCATGGATGAGCCATCCCATAAGCGTTACCTGAATGATTTCTTTACAGGAAAGCATCCGGGAAGCGACAGCCGCGGAGAACTCTATAATGATGACCCGGTAACTCAGGATGCCCGCTTCTGCGGAACTACTGCTTCCATGTGCGGGATCGAGGCTGCTCTTTTTGAAAAAGATGACGAGAAGCTGAAAAGGGGTATCCGCGAGGATCTGATGCTTCACGCATATATGCTTACCCAGTCCGGAATCCCGATGCTTTACAGCTCCGATGAAATCGGACGTCTCAATGATTATTCCTATAAAGAGGATCCGGATAAGGCTGCAGATTCCCGCTATATCCACCGTGGTGCTTTCCAGTGGGAGCTTGCCGGAAAAAGAAACTCCAAATCCTCCGTTGAGGGACAGATCTTCCAGACTCTTAGCCGCATGGAGCAGATCCGCAGCCAGGAATCTGTTTTTGATAAGGACTGTGACGTGTATACATACGATGTTCATGATGACAGCATCCTCTGCATCCTCCGCCAGAAAGGAAACGAACGTTTCATCGGAATCTTCAATTTCAGTGACAGCAAAAAAACTGCCTGGATGCAGGAGGAAGGAACCTTCCGCGATCTGATCACTGACCAGACACTGGAGCTTAAGGACGTGGAGCTTCCGGCTTATGGATTTATGTGGTGTAAGAGGATGTAACTGTTACTTGGTAAATAAAAAAGACGTGGACTTACGGATCCACGTCTTTTTATTATGTTATATCTTTATTTTTTATAAGCTGTTCTGGTATTCAGAAATTACTTGCAGAGCTCCTCTGCCATTGCATCGATCTCTGCCACATTCTCATCGCTGAGGGAGGACATGATCTTTACATTGTTCTCAAGCCATGTGATATTTTTACTCTTCTCGAACATTCCTTTCATGACTTTAGCTGCAGTCGGTGCCCAGCTTCCGTTCTCAATGAGGCCGATGGTGCGGTTCTGGTAATTACGCTCTGTCAGGTTCTCGATGAATGTACGCATAAACGGGAATGCTTCTCCGTTGTATGTAATGCTGGCCAGTACCAGCTTGCCGTAGCGGAAAGCATCCTCCACTGCCTCTGCCATGTCTTCTCTTGCAAGATCGCAGACAACAACCTTCGGGCAGCCCTTTTCCTCCAGCTTCTGTGCAAGAAGCTCTGCTGCTTTCTTTGTATGTCCGTATACAGATGTGTAGGCGATCATTACTCCTTCACTCTCTACTTTATAAGAAGACCAGATATCATATTTCTCCAGATAATGTCCAAGATTCTCGGTAAGGACCGGTCCGTGGAGCGGGCAGATGGTCTGGATATCAAGAGTTGCTGCTGCCTTGAGAAGCTTCTGTACCTGCGGACCGTATTTTCCGACGATTCCGATATAGTAGCGACGTGCTTCACAGTCCCAGTCCTCTTCTACATCAAGAGCTCCGAATTTGCCAAAGCCGTCTGCGGAAAACAGAACTTTGTCTGTGCTGTCATATGTAACCATAACCTCCGGCCAGTGAACCATCGGTGCAAATACGAAAGTAAGGACGTGTTTTCCAAGTGTCAGGGTGTCACCGTTGGCTACAATATGTTTCTTTCCTTCCAGATCCATTCCACGGAAGAAATTCTCCATCATGGTAAAGGTCTTTGTGTTGGCAACAACAGTTGTATCCGGGTATGCTTTCATGAAATTCTCAATATTTGCTGCATGGTCCGGCTCCATATGCTGGACTACAAGATAATCCGGTTTCGCACCATCCAGAACCTCTGCAACTTTTCCCAGCCACTCTTCTGTGAAGCCGGCATCTACAGTGTCCATAACTGCGATCTTCTCATCTTTGATCACATAGGAGTTGTAGGACATTCCGTTTGGCACTACATACTGTCCCTCAAACAGGTCTACCTGATGATCGTTTACTCCTACATAATAAATATCATTTCCGATTTTCATTGTATTGAGTTCCTCCTTAGTCTGCTGTATTTTATATTTCCAATATTTCTGAAAATACTTTCTTATTGCTCTCATTTATTATATCATTTATTATATCATTGTTCGTACTGAAATCAATGTAGAATCTATAAATAAAAACAAACCTCTGCGCCTGGTAAAAGAGCTATTTTCCCCTCTTTACAAACCTATTCCAACATAGTATTGTATACCTTGGATGAAGGAATTTTTTATAATTTTTATGAGGTAAACTATGTGTGAAAATGAAAAAAAGAAAACGTCTTCCATTGAGATGACCTCCGGCTCTCTCTGGAAAAATATCCTCCTCTTTAGCCTTCCCCTGATGGGGTCCCAGGTGTTGGAGGTTCTTTTTAATTTAAGTGATGTTGCGGTTGTAGGGCGATTTGCAGATTACATGGCACTTGGAGCTGTGGGTTCCACAACTCTGCTGGTCACTTTATTTACCGGAATCCTGATCGGCATGGGCGCCGGAGTCAATGTTCGTGTAGCACACGAGCTTGGTGCCGAAAACAGAAAAGGTACCGAAGAAACGATTCATACATCTCTTCTTCTCTGTGCCATCGCAGGACTTCTAGTCTGTGTCGTCTGTCTTCTGTTTTCCGGACAGATGCTGTCCATGATGAATACGAAACCGGAGCTGATGGACCAGGCTGTTTTATATATGAAGATTTATGCTCTGGGTATGCCGGCCATGGCTGTATACAATTTCGGTAACGGCGTATTAAGTGCCCGCGGCGATACGAAGCGACCGCTGATCTATCTTTCCATTGCCGGAGTGATCAACGTTCTTCTGAACCTGTTTTTCGTTATCGTCTGTCATATGGCCGCCGCAGGTGTGGCAACTGCCAGCGCGATCGCACTGTATATCTCCGCAGCGCTGGTAATGATCCACCTCCTTCGGAGAAAAGACGAATGCAGGGTATCCCTGCGTAAGCTCCGTCTTCACCCTAAGGCCTGTAAAGCAGTACTGCTTCTCGGTATTCCCACAGGTCTGCAGAACGGGATTTTTGCCATTGCAAATCTGTTCGTACAGACCGGTGTCAACTCCTTCGATGCAGTCACGGTTTCCGGAAATGCCGCTGCCGCAAATGCAGACTCTCTGATCTACAACGTCATGTTTGCTTTCTATACTGCATGCGCAAGCTTCATCGGTCAGAACTGGGGTGCCGGAAATAAAAAACGTATGCTGAAAACTTATGGGATCAGCCTTACCTATGCCTTCATCGCAGGTGCGATCCTTGGTGGACTGCTTCTTGTTTTCGGTCCGCAGTTTCTGTCACTGTTTGCCACAGAACCGGCAGTCATCGATGCCGGCATGGAGAGGATCCGGATCATGGGCTTCAGCTATGCCTTCAGCTGTTTTATGGATTGCAGTATCGCCGCTTCCCGTGGCATCGGAAAAAGTATCCCACCGACCATCATCATCATTCTGGGATCCTGTGTATTCCGTGTCATCTGGTTCTATACGGTGTTTGCACACTTCCAGACCATTTCCTCACTTTATCTCCTGTATATTTTCTCATGGGGAATTACAGGCTTTGCGGAGGTTCTGTTCTTTGCTGTAAGCTTCCGGAAAATTCGGACCTGATACTTCAAATATATAGCGCCAGACGAAGCATTGATCTGGCGCTTTTTATATCTTTCTCGCGTTTTATGTACATTTGTCTTTACAAGGCGGACATAATTGTATATAATTATCTTGTTGTGCTTTTACGCGATGCAGTAATACCGGCTTAGAACGATCCGCCCTTTACACTGGATCGTTGCTTTGTGGCTCAGCATTTTTTTAGCACACTCACACAATAGGAAAGAGGAAACTAGTTATGAAAAACCTGATTCAAAAATGGAACAGCATCAACCTGATCAAGCGTATCATCTGTGGTCTGATCGTTGGTATCATTCTCGGACTTGCGATCCCTCAGGCATCTGTGATCTCCATTCTCGGTGACCTGTTCGTCGGTGCTCTTCGTGGAATTGCTCCGCTTCTGGTGTTCTTCCTGGTAATGAGCTCTCTGTGCCACATGGGAAAAGGCCAGAAAACAAACATGAAATTCGTTGTTGTACTTTATCTTCTGGGAAATATACTCTCAGCACTGGCAGCTGTGATCTCCAGCCGCCTGTTCCCGATCATGCTGACTTTTTCCGAAAGTACAAATACTTCCGACGTCACTCCGCCAAGCGGTGTTGCAGAGGTCCTCAAAAACCTTCTGATGAACATTGTTTCCAACCCGGTTGACGCACTTGTCAACGCCAACTATATCGGTATCCTTGCATGGGCCATCATCTTCGGTATCGCACTGAAGGCCGCAAGTGAAACTACCAAGACTGTCATCGAAAACATTTCCGATGCAACCTCCACAGCCGTAAGATGGATCATCAGCCTTGCTCCATTTGGTATCATGGGCCTGATCTTCACAACCATCTCCGAGCAGGGGCTTGGCGTACTGTTAAGCTATGGCCGTCTGATCTGTATACTGGTGGGAACCATGCTCTTTGTTGCACTGGTGATCAACCCGATCATTACTTTCATCTGCACACGCCAGAATCCGTATCAGCTGGTTCTGCGCTGCCTGAAGGACAGTGGTATCACAGCCTTCTTTACAAGAAGCTCTGCCGCCAACATTCCGGTAAACATGGAGCTGTGCAAGGATCTCGGACTTGATGAGGATACCTACTCCATCTCCATCCCTCTTGGTGCGACCATCAACATGGGTGGTGCAGCGATCACCATTTCCATCATGGCTCTGGCAGCTGCACATACACTCGGTATCAGCGTAGACTTCCCGACCGCTCTGATCCTCTGCATCCTGGCTGCTGCAAGTGCGGCTGGTGCTTCCGGAGTTGCCGGCGGTTCTCTTCTTCTGATCCCGATGGCCTGCAGCCTTTTCGGAATCCCCAATGATGTTGCCATGCAGGTAGTTGGTGTCGGTTTCATCGTAGGCGTGATCCAGGATTCCTGTGAGACAGCACTGAACTCTTCCACAGACGTACTTTACACAGCATGCGCCTGCAGGATCAGAAAGAATAAATGATCACACTTATAAACCGTCAGGCGGATATTCATAATTGAAACAGGGGACTCCCTTGATTCGGTTAAAAGGAGCAGATCTTCCGTATTTGGAAAATCTGCTCCTTTTTTTGGCTTAACAATATCTGCCCCATATAAAATTATCCGTAATCGGTAAATAAAACATCCTCTACATTCGAAAAAGCTTCCAGTTCTCTCCCATCTGCACAGCCAGATATACGATCTCAAAGATCACAGCTACAGATCCAAGCTTAAAAAGCAGGGAATCCACAAAGCCTCCTGCCTTACAGAAATCCAGCGCAATGCCTCCCGGCAGCGGATACAGGATCCGTACCCGTTTCCGGTTAAAGCAGTCCAGCACTAGATGTGATGCGAATCCAACCACAAAATAAAGGACCAGCTTCGCGGACACCATGGATATGGCTGCACTTAAAATGGCCATAGCCATGATCGAATGCATAAATGACCGGTGCGGCTGATTTTTTCCAAAGGCGCAGACTGCAATAAAAATAATAACTCCCATGGCAACCGGCGCCATAGACTGGTTATTGCGGATCTTTTCCCAGATGGAAAAATCATAAAAATAATTCAATGCGATCTCTGCTGCCACAAGCAGTACCGCGATCAGTGTGAGCCTGTCCGCATCCTTATGGGATTTGGAGGTTCCCACATCAATGTCGCTGATCAATGCTCCAAGCATTCCTGTTCCTGCCGCAAGTACCAGACCGGAAACCGTAGAGGGCTGTGTAACTGCCAGCACTGTTCCGAGTCCGACTACCGCGTGTGTTTTTCCTGTCATAATTCTCCCCTTATTGTAAAAAATCTTCCGTTATTCAGGATTATCCACTGCTACAGATCAGACACTCTCTTCTGATCTTCTGCATATATAAATGTATCACTTTATCATTTACCGCAGATCTGAAAATACAATAAGGCAGCTGTCAGCCTTACCTTTTACTGACAGCTGCCTCCACGAAACAGCATTATATCACATAAAAAATCACGATTCTATCTAAAATCTTTCTACTTTCTTTCACGTCCCGTTTAAATGGAATATGTCTCTTGGATCTCTCTTTTAATCAGACCAGTTCATACGTCCGTAGCGAAGTGCAATACCTTGGATCTCTTTCTGAAGCTTCACAGTCAGCTCCCTTTTGCGGATCCTCCACTTCCAGTTCTTTCCTACTGTGGAAGGCTGGTTCATTCTGCAGCTGTTATCCAGGCCCATATAATCCTGCATAGGGATCACACAGAGCTTTGCACTGCTTCTCATAACCAGGCTGATAAAGCATTTATGCAGCTCTTTATCCGGTGTATAGTTATCACAGAGATAATCCCTGGCAAGCTTACGCTCTTTTGCCATAATGCTCTTCCACCATCCGGCGATGGTCTCATTATCATGGGTTCCTGTGTATGCCACACTGTTCTCCGGATAGTTGTGTGGAAGATAATCGTTGGCACAACCGGAATCTCTGGAATCAAACGCAAACTCCAGGACCTTCATTCCCGGGAATCCACTGTCATGGACAAGCTGACGCACAGAATCTGTCACATAGCCAAGATCCTCCGCAATGACCTGCTTCCAGCCAAGGGCCTGCTCCACTTTGCGGAACAGATCGATCCCGGGACCTTTTTCCCAGTGACCGCCAATGGCATTTTCTGCACCGTATGGAATGGAAAAATACTCGTCAAAGCCACGGAAATGGTCGATCCTTACCACATCATAAAGGCGGAATACGTAGCTCAGTCTGGAAATCCACCACTGATATCCTGTATTTCTGTGGTAATCCCAGCGGTACAGTGGATTTCCCCAAAGCTGTCCTGTTGCGGAAAAACCGTCCGGCGGGCATCCGGCTACAGCCACCGGCACATTCTCCTCATCCAGCTGGAAAAGCTCCGGATGAGCCCAGGTATCTGCACTGTCCATAGCTACATAGATCGGGATATCTCCGATGATCTGAATGCCTTTTTCGTTGGCATATTTTTTCAGTTTCATCCACTGCTCATAGAATTTGAACTGCATATACTGCTGGAATTCAATATCAAAATATAATTCTCTGCGATAGTAGTCCATGGCATTTGCCCAGCGAAGGCGGATATCCTCTGCCCATTTTGTCCACTCAACACCGCCGAACTGATCCTTTACTGCCATAAAAAGTGCATAGTCGGAAAGCCACCAGCTGTTTTCTGCAACAAATTTCTGATAATCCGGATTCTCGCTGGTGTTGCTGTTTTCGTAAGCTTTGCGGAGAAGCTTATAACGGCCTTTGTAGATTTTTTCATAGTCTACGCTGTCTGCTCTTCTTCCCCAGCTGACCTTATCACAGTCCTCCTTTGTAAGGACGCCTTCCTCCACCAGTGCCTTCAGGCTGATAAAATACGGATTTCCCGCAAAAGTGGAGAAGGACTGGTACGGAGAATCTCCGTAACTGGTAGGTCCCAGCGGGAGGATCTGCCAGTAGCTCTGTCCCGCTTCCTTCAGCCAGTCCACAAAATCATAGGCACTCTTTGAAAAACATCCGATGCCGTACTCTGACGGCAGGCTTGTGATCGGCATCAGAATGCCGGCTGCTCTTTTATCCATATCTTTTCTCTCCTTATGTTGAGCCCTGCATCTCAGAGCATCTTATCTATTATCCTCTCACGGATGCATATTCATATAATCTACGCAACCGTTTGCGTAAATTATACGTCCATTTTGCATGAAGTGCAATGCGTTTTTGTCTTTTCTACCTTTCTTACAATTTTTACATCCTGATTTTGTGCAGTTTTTCATTGTGTCAAACAGAATCTGTCTGCATCTCACTACCTGATTTTCTGTGCATCTGTTTTTACGCAATTTCATGCAATTTCCGTGCAATATGTTTGACAGTATCCTTGTTATGAACTACAATATCTCTATCAGACTGAGATAAAAAAGCCGGATCAGAGGCATACTTCCGCTTTGATCCGGCATATCCGTGAGGAGGCAAATTTATGGCAGTAACCATCAAAGATGTGGCAGCTCTGGCCGGGGTGTCCCCGTCCACCGTTTCCAGAACCTGCAAAAATAATCCATCTATCAGTGAAGAAACCAAGGAACGTGTACGCAGAGCCATGGCGGAGCTTGGCTATGAGCCGAATTTTCAGGCCAGTAACCTGGCAGCACAGATTTCCCGCTCCATCGGTATCATCCTGCCTCCGTCCCCAAAGGAGACATACGAGAATTCCTTTTACCTTGAGACGATCCGGGGGATCAGCCACTACTGTAACGCACATCAGTATATCAGCACCATTGTTACCGGTCAGAATGAAGAAGAGATCCTTAACGCAGTACGTTCCATGTCCAGAAGCGGTAAGGTTAACGGATTTATTGTTCTTTATTCCCGTGTGAATGATCCTGTTATTGATTTTCTCTTCAGTGAAGGACTTCTCTATATCCTGATCGGAAAACCGGCACAATACACCAATCATACGATCTATATCGATAATGACAACCTTCTGGCCGGACAGGAGGCAACGGAGTATCTTTATGCTCTGGGCCACCGGAAGATCGCTTATCTGGGTGTAGATAATTCCCTGGTCTTTTCCGCAGACCGCAAAACCGGCTACATGACTGCGCTGATCAGCCACGGATTAACCGTACAGCCCGAATACTGTATAGAGGTTCCTGCCGCTTCCCAGAATGAGTTTCAGGAGCTTCGAAAGCTGCTTTTAAGTGAGGAGCGCCCTACAGCTGTGCTTGTCAGTGATGATATTCTGGCGCTTTCCCTGGAAAGGATCTGTATGGAAGCAGATATCTCCATACCGGAGGATCTGTCCATTCTTTCCTTTAACAACTCACTTTTTGCCAGACTGACTTCGCCTCAGCTGACCTCCATTGATATTAACTCCGGGCAGCTTGGAATGGAAGCAGCCACGCAGATGATCAGTCATATCGAAAATCCGAGCCTTCCGGCCACAAAGATCATTGTACCTCACCAGCTGATCGAAAGGGACAGCTGCCGGAGGATCTGATCTGCTTTCAAACAAAAAACAGGTATCTTCTCTGCTGACTGTGTATTGACCACCACTTATCGATCTGACATTGGTGGTCGATCTACCGCCCGGCAAAAAGATACCTGTTTTTCATTTTTTATAATGCTTTCTCATAACACCAGTACATATGTCCCCAGAGTTCACACTCTCCCACGTTCTCAAAATTCAGCTTATCATAAGAACGGAGTGCTTTTACATTGTCCTTCGCAACAAGAAGATGTACAGCTTTATAGCCCCGCTTCTTCAGCTCTTCCATCACACCCTTAAGAAGTTTCCCGGCAATCCCCTGATTCTGGAATTCCTGACATACTCCCACCCGGGAGACCTCCGCTGACGGCACCATGGTTTCTGACCAGCATGTGAGACATTCCACATTTGGATCATCATCAATGGAGATCACACCTGCGATATTTCCCGCATCGTCCCGCATACAGAACAGCGCATCTCTGGAAAGATCAAATTCCACTTCTTTTTCTGAAGGATACTCCTCTGTCCACACACAATAGGGCGTCCCCAGCAATGAACGGTACAGCTTCAGAACTGTATCTGCTTCTTCTCTTTTTACACGCTCGAAATTCATTTTATATCCTTTCTCCTGAAAATACATTCTTTTTCCGCCCGGATCTCGCCAGTATCAGGATCACAGCAAATGTAATGATCTCTGAACTCAGAAAGGAACTCCACACGCCATTGATCCCAAATAATCCGGAAATAGCTTTTTCCCAGGACCGTCAAATCTGCAATCTGCACCATGTCCTTTTCTGATTCTGGTTTTCATCCCATTTATCATTTATTCTAACTCAAAAAAGCTTCTCTTTTTGTTACTGATAATAACATCTTTCGCTACACCCCGCCGGAAACACTATCCGTTTTAACGTACATTTAAATTCCCTCTCATTTTCTGCAGCGTCCAGGATTTCCAACGCTTTTCGCAAATTCCGGATATCTTTTTCCATGTGATCCACATAGTTTCCCCGGCCAACCAGCTTCAGATGCGTGATCCCTGCCTGCTTCAGCTGATACAGTGCACACAGTCCACAGCCTGTCTCACCACAAAGATATCCGGATTCATCATATGCTTTCAGATCCGGTTCCTGATCCCACGCCTGCTCCTGAAGAGCCATTATTTTTTCCGGAACAGCATCACCATTCCGTACAGTTCCAAGCCAATAGGACACCCTGCAAAGATATCCCATCTCATCACAGTGAAGAGAATTACAGAATGCTCCCGTAAACTGGCACATCTCATTCAGCACAAAGGCCTCGAACTCCATTCCCGCCTCCGGTCGGATCCCGGCCTGTTTTTCCACTTCTCTCTGAGATGCAATAACAGACTGCATATCCCGGAACGTGTTTTTCCGATGAAAGATCAATCTCTTCAGAGGAAAGCGCCGGAACATCTTCAGCATTTCGCTGTTCACTTCCCCTGTCTCTCCGCTGAGATGGATCTCACAGGAAATCCCCCTGTTTTTCAGATAAACAAGAAGCGCCGGATCTGCAATGATATAGCTTCGAAACCCAATTCCCATGCACTTCTCTATGATATCTCCGATCTCCGGATACTGTTCCGGAAGATAATACAGGGAATTGAAGGTGAGATGCACCGGCTTTTTATATTTTTTTACCATCCGGGAAAGAATTTCCAGCTCACTGTATGCTCCAAGCTGAACATTACAGCAGAGAACCTCCCTGCGATTTAACGGCATTACTGTGCCGTATTTTTCCGCCCAGGAAAATGGTACATAGCCACAGAAAAATTCATCTGCTCCTGCCTGCGCGAAACGTTCATATTCATCTATGGAGCCTAACCCGGCTGTTATTTTCATACTGTTCTCCATGTCCTGTTCCTTTTTTCCGCAATGTATTTTTGTCAAACGGATATTCGCGATCCACCTTCGAAGCCTGCTCATCACCTGTCATATATTAACAACAATGCGATCCGGCTTTGTGCCTTTTATATTTTTCCACATTTCCGTTGACTCCGGAAGTGTTTTATCCACACCAAACAGGGAGTTATACCGCCCTGCCATGTGTAAATGTTCCGGATAAAGCAGTGCGTATTTTTCACAAAATTTCGGACAGTGCTCCGCAAGCTGCTGTGTACCGCGATCTCCGGTGATGCACAAAGCATACAATGGACAGTACTGCGAAGTGTTTGTCTGATAAAAAGGCAAATGCAGACTGTTTTTTCCCGGCGGAAGCTCCTGTGGATATCCGCAGGACTCCCATTCGTATCTGTGAATATGAAATTCTTCAGCCAGAAAACCCCGATAAAACCCCGCATTCAGGCTGTTTTGCTGAAATAATAAAGTATCACCGGATTTATATTTCATTCGCGGATCCTTTTTTCGTTTATTGAGCAATGTGCCCAGAACAGGATGCAGGCGGGATGTTTTTCCACAGAGCATTTCCACCATGGCCCAGTCATTGACTACGATTTCCACATTCACCCCATGAATACAGCACCAGTTATCCACCTTTTCCAGAAGCTTTCCCACAGACGAAAGCATAAATTCCCGGATATACGAAAATGCCAGTGTGATCTCAGATCCCTCCGAATACATTTTATCCATGATAGAAAAAAGCTGCTCTTCTGTCGGAAACAGATTATGGCAGAACTGATTTCCAATATAAAATCTGTCCGGTATCCGACCTGCAAAATAACTGTGAGTGAGATAATTCTTCTGCCAGTAAGACGCCAGAAAAGCCTGCAGCGGCTGGCACAGATATTCTTCATACAGGGAAGTGCAGTTTAATTCCAGGGCAAACTCTGCATTATCCAAAAGCCTTAATTCTTCTGCACCCATTGTATCCTGTGGATTTCCGGAAGCCTTTTCATTTTCTCTGAAAAACCACCGCTTCTTCTGTTCCTCCAGACTCCTGCAGTGCATCTCATCCAGCTCCGCAGGATAACCAGTCAGTGATTTCGCCAGCTCTCCATCGTCTCCATCCAGCTTCAGACGGATATATCTGTTGTACTCTCCGGCCAGCCGCCGAACCTCCTGTACATAATCCTTCTGTTCCACTCTCACAGAATATTCCCTGTAAAAATATTTTCCGGTTTTCTTTTCAACTGGCTGTTGATCCTGCAGGCATTGCTCCTCTGCTGCACTCATCCCAAACCTCCGGATCTCCACTCTCCTGTACCCGGCTTTTTTCATATCATAAAAACAAATCAGAAACTGCTCCGGTTCCGGGCATTCCTCTGCCAGCCGAAATCGAAATCCATCTTCACCCAACTCTGTGATCCGGATTTCTTTGCTATCCATAAAACCGGACAGTAATCCAAATGGTATCATAGCGATCCTCACCAGGAAAGCTTCCTCCCTTCAGACAAAAAAGGAGATGCCATATGCTCCCATACAGCACCTCCCACTGTTCCTGCTTATTTCACTTCTACTAATTCAATTCTGAAATTCAGCTCTTTACCTGCCATCTCATGATTAGCATCGAAAGTAATGGTTTTTTCATCTTTTGCGTTAACTTTAACCGGGAACGGCTGACCATACTGATTGGAGAGGTATACCTGCTGTCCTACAGTAAGATCCTCAGCACCCGGAAGCTGTTCGATCTCAAGTGTAAAAATCGCATCCGGATTCGGCATACCGTAAGCTTCCTCAGGCATCAGATGAACATCTACCACCTGGCCAACCTCCATGTTTGCAACTGCCGCATCAAAGCCTTTAATCATCTGTCCTGCTCCGCAGATGAATTCCAGTGGCTCGCCACGGTCATAGGAAGAATCAAACTGTGTTCCGTCATTAAAGGTTCCTCTGTAATGTGTACGGCAGGTTTTTCCGACATTAGGACCTGTGATAGATGGCTGGGAACCGCATCCGCCGCCACAGCCTCCGCAGGAATGTCCGTCTTCATGACCGCCGCAGGAGTGTCCATCCTCATGGCTTCCGCAGGAATGTCCATCTTCATGATGGTGATGATCACAATTCACACCTGTGGATACCAGCTCGCCCTTCAGATAAGCATCCACAGCCGCATCTACGTCACCCTGTGCTCCGGAACATAACTCAATGCCAGCCTCAGCAAGTGCACTCTGTGCTCCGCCGCCGATTCCTCCACAGATCAGAACGCTGATTCCCTGCTCTGCAAGAAGTCCTGCAAGTGCACCATGTCCGGTGCCATTGGAACCGATCACTTCACTGGAAACAACCTTGTTATCCTCTACCTCGTACACCTTGAAAAACTCCGTTTTTCCAAAATGCTGGAAAATATTTCCGTTGTCGTATGTTGCTGCAATTTTCATTTGTAAAACCCTCCATTAATCAGATATGTATTATATTAGTATATCGTGCAGGCAGGATAAAAGCAAGGTTTAACTTCTCTCACAAAAACACCTCGCGGGACATTGCCAGTGAACAGTAACCTCTTGCTGTCATTCAATGAATCCAGTATAATAGAAGAATCTGTAAAAATAAACGATTTTTTAAATAAGAAGGTTTGAATTAAAATGAAATCATACGAAGAATTACTTTCAGATATTGAAGAAGACATGGAGCTCATGGGTTCCTCACACATTGTTTATTCCATGGAAGAGGACGGCGTTGTTACTGATTATGATTATCTTCCATCCGATTCCTGTACGATCTCCATTACCTTAAAGGAACTTCAGGAAAAGCTTCAGCTGCAAATGCTCTATACAAAAGTTTCCGCTCATACAGCCGGAGCAGATAAAAATGCCCCAAAATTAGCTGTTGTTTTTCCGGGCATCGGATACACTGCTGACAAGCCGCTTCTGTACTATACCAGCCGCCTTGCCAGCAAACAAGGCTACCAGATCCGCACGGTATCCTATGACAACCTCCCGGAAAATGTAAAAGGTGATCCGAAGAAAATGAAACAGGCCTTTGACCTTGCCCTGGAACAAACAGAACGCTCCTTAAGCAGCATCGACTGGAATTCTTATGGCAGCGTTCTGTTTATTTCCAAAAGCATTGGTACAGTCATCTCCTCAGCCTATGCTTCCCGACACGATCTGACTGTAAAAAGCATCCTGTTCACGCCTCTTGCAGAGACCTTTTCCTTCCCACTTGCCGGAAGCATCGCCTTCCACGGCACCGCAGATCCCTGGGCCGAAACCGATTCCATACGGGAACTGGCAGCGCAGAAAGATGTCCCTCTCTTTCTCACCCAAAACGCCAACCATTCTCTGGAAACCGGTGATGTACTGAAGGATATCTTTATTCTAAAAACCACAATGGAGCGGGTCCAGCGTTTTATTTAACGCCGGTCCGCTTATTTTTCTCCACCCACTAAAAACTGAGGTGTCAGCTTGTTCAGCTCACGTTCCATGGAAGTTCTGGAAATATCACTAATGTCCTTCAGGGCAAACACTTTGGAAAAGCCGATCTCCATCATGTAATCCAGATCCCATACTGGACGCTTTTTATCACTCATAAACAGCTTACTGCTGAGCTCTTTCCCTGTTTCCGCATCTTCATGAGCATGGATACCTCTTCCATATTTTTCCCACATAGCAGCATCATGTGCCTCGTAAATCTTTTTCTTTTCTTCATCATAAAGATGCAGATACCAGCAGGCGTCCGATACCAAAAGACGTCCGCCTTTTTTCAGTACACGCAGCCACTCCTTGTAAGCCTTCTGTGGATCGTCCAGCGTCCATGTGATATTTCTGCAGATAACCATATCAAATGTCTCATCCGGAAAATTCAGATTGTGGCAGTCCATAGTCATCAGATCTGCGGATAAACCTGCTGCCTTTACATTTTCCTTTGCTTCATGGATCATATTTTCAGTAATATCGATCCCGGTCACATGATGTCCTTCTTTTCCCAGCATAATTTCAAAAAATCCCGGCCCGCAGCCTACGTCCAGTACTTCCAGATGTTCTTTTTCCGGCGCATACTCCAGAATCAGATTCTTCCAGTTTTCTGCTGTTTCACTTTTCAGTTCTGCCTTGATCCCTTCGCTGTAAATGCCGGCTTCTCCTTCCCAGTACTCTTTGATCTTATCGTTTTGCATGTCACTTCTCCTTCTTTGTGGCTACTACAATAAATTTTTTTCCCTGATATCCGTATTTCCAGAAATCCATCGTCCATGGTCTGTTTAGCCAGCGGTTCTCTCTGATCTGGATCCTGGCAAAGCGTACCTTTTTTAATATCTGAAAGTCCGCTTCCGGACGCTTCTGCGATGTAAATGGCAGCTTTTCATAAATTCCGCTGTTTTCCTTCACGTCAGATCCATATGTTTTTCTTTCTGTAACATAAATAAGAAAATCAGCAATTTTCATACGAATCTTATTTTTTAATGTGGGTTCGATGGTACGATAATCCCCATCAAAATAAATGATCCTTCCGCCTGGTTTTAATACAGCCTTCCAGCGTCTGAAAGCTTTTTCCGGATCATATAATGTCCACACCGCATCTCTGGAAAGTATCACATCATAGCTTTGTTCCTGTTCCAATGGCAAAGTTACACCATCTTCCTCACAGATTTCCACCTGCTGATGATACTGTCGCATATTCCTTCTGGCTTTTTCTACCATTCCTGATGAACCATCGATCGCTTTTACATCATGTCCCAGACGCGCTGCTATGATGCTCATAAAACCCGGGCCGCAGCCCACTTCTAAAATACGAAGGGGCTCAGGTCCAAGAAGTCTTTTCAATTCTTTTGTCCAGTGAGATACCGTTCTTTTGTTACTCAATTGTTTTTGGATCATATCATCATAATCGCCGGAATCTTCTGTCCATTTATTCTCGATCTTTTCAAACATTTTTTACTCCACTACATCCAGTGTTGCCCAGTTAATGCCTTCATAGGCAGTCGGTGCAAGCTCTACATTGGTCAGTCTGGTATTGTTATAGATATAATCACGGTTCGGATAATACAGCGGCACTGTTACTGCCTGATCATTGATACGTGTGAGGATCTTATCGTATAATTCCGTCCGCTTTTCTTCATCCTGTGTCTTTAATACTTCTCCGAGATCTTTGTTCAGCTCCTCATCGTACCAGTTTACTGCCTTTGCTCCATCTTCCGCACAGAACATTGATTTCAGGAATCCATGAGGCATCCAGGAATCTTCATAGCTACGGTAAATGCACAGATCGTAATCTCTGGTGTTCCAGATCTCATCATAGTAAGCTGCGGATTCTTTTTCTACCAGTTCAATACCTACACCGACCTTCTCATATTCAGATTTCAGGAATTCACAAAGAGATTTCCATGAAGCATATTCTTCAGTCTGGAATACCAGTCTGAGGCTCAGTGGTTCTCCGTCTTTTTCTACAATACCATCTCCATCTGTATCCTCATATCCTGCTTCCTTTAACAGTTCCTTTGCTTTATCCGGATCATATGGATAGCCCTTGCTGTTTTCTTCTGTTACATAAGGAACTGTCGGAGACATAAGTCCGGTTGCAGGATTGCCGTAACCATCCAGCAGATCATTTACAATGCTTTCTTTATTTGTTGCATAATTCAGTGCCTGACGTACGTTTACATCCTGAAGCGCCGGTGTATCATAATTTTCGATCAGATAGTAAGAAAGTGTGGAAACCTGTTGTTCTGTCGATAAATTTTTATCTGCCTGGATAATACTGAAGCTTTCGGATGGAATATCCTGAAGATTCAGATCTGCCTCTCCACTCTGAAGTGCCATCACTCTGGCATCACCGTCTACCACCTGTTTCAGAACTACTTTATCAATATTTGGTTTCTCACCGTAATAATTAGGATTTGGTACCAGGACAACCTCCTGACCGCTTTCATAACTGTCGATCATCCACATTCCGGTACCCACTTCCTGACAAAATTCTCCATCTTCATCCAGTGCACTTTCACAGGTAAAACGGAACGGTCTTGGATAGCTGAATTCGATCAGCAGAGTATAACATGGTTCTGCGAACTTAAATTCTACAGTATAATCATCTACCTTTGTAACATTTTCCAGTTTGGCTGAAAAGTTACCGATCACATCCTGTTCCACCCATCTGTTATAATTCCACATCACATTGTCTGCATTAAACTCTGTGCCGTCCGAGAATTTCACATCTTTTCTTAAATGGAACGTATAGGTTGTGCCATCTTCGCTGATATCCCAGGATTCTGCCAATGCCGGTTTGATTTCTCCATTTTCTCCGTAACGTACCAGAGGATCATAGATCATTTCATAAAGACGAAAGTCCGGACCACTTTTTATAGGGTCACAAAGTTCAGGAGTCAGATCAATGGATGTCATTGCCGTAACTACTTTTTCCTCTTTTGCCTGTACATTGACACCTGTCAGTAAAGTTGCCGCCACCATGCTCAATGCTATCAATTTTGCTACACGTCTTTTCTTCATTTCTTCCTCTCCTTTGTTTGTTTTATATTTTACAGCATATGACATGCCGCAAAATGTCCTGTTTCAATTTCTGTCAATTCCGGTATATGCTCTCTGCATATATTTGTACATCTTCTGCACCGGTTCTGATATGGGCAGCCCTGTTCCGGAATGGTATCTGAAAATATTTTCTTTTCCTGCGATCCGATTCTTCGCATTTTCGGTTCTTTTACCGGAATAGAATCAAACAGATCTTTTGTATAAGGATGTACGGCAGTCTCCTTTAAGCTGTCCGTATGATCAATAAACTCGACCACGCGTCCCTGATACATAATAGCCACCTCTTTGCAGAGATATGGAACGTTGGACAGATCGTGAGTGATCAGTAAATAGGTCATCTCATATTTTTCCTGCAGCTCATTTAACAGATGCAGGATCTGCTTTCGTATGGAATAATCCAGACTGGATACCGGTTCATCACAGATCACAAGTTCCGGTCTTAATACCAATGCTCTCGCAATATTAGCTCTCTGACACTGACCTCCTGAAATCTGTCCAACATAACGGTTGCGGATATCCGGATCAAGCCCCGTCTGGATCAAAGCCTCCTTTACTCGCTCTTCATACTCACCCTCTTGCAGTTTTTCATGTAATTTCAAAATTTCCAGAATATTTTCTCCAATGGTATAACCGGGATCAAATACCCCGCTGCTGCTTTGAAAGACCATCTGAAGATTCTTGCGATATGGACGAAACTGCTTTTCAGACAAATCCTGCATTTCCTGTCCCTGAAACCAGAATTTTCCATCTGTAGGTTTCTCCAGGCCGGCGATCAGCTTTCCGAATGTAGTTTTACCACTTCCACTTTCACCGATCAGGGCCATGGATGATCCTGCATGGATTTCCAGACTTACATCATCCACTGCCTTCACAATTTTTTTCTTGCCATAATATTTTTTTAAATGTTCTGTCTTTAGTAACGTACTCATACTTTTCCCCTATAAAACTGCATCCAACAGTTTTTTTGTATATGAATGCTGCGGATGATAAAAGATCTCTTCAACCGTTCCGTTTTCCACTATTTCGCCGTCTTTCATGATCGAAACATCATCTGCGATCTCTGCCACCACACCCAGATCATGCGTAATAAATAACACGCCCAGATTTTCTTTCCTGGATAGCTGATAGATTTCTTCCAGGATCTGCTTCTGTACGGTTACATCCAAGGCTGTCGTCGGCTCATCTGCGATCAGATAATCCGGTTTCATGGACATGGCAATGGCGATCATAACACGTTGGCACATACCACCAGACAATTCGTAAGGTTTTTTCTTCATCAGTTCTTCCGGATCACGCAGATTCATCATCCGCAGACTTTCCAACGCTACTTCCCTTGCCTGTTTTTTGCTCATTTTGCGATGTTTTCTCAGTCCTTCCAGAAGCAGTTGTTCAACTGTAAAAAGCGGATCAAGAGCAGCAGTCGGATCCTGAAAGATCATTCCGATCCTGTCTCCGTATAACTGTCGTTTTTCTTTTCCTGATAACTTCAGAAGACTCTTTTCGTTCAGTGTCACATCTCCGGATATCACCTTTCCATTTCCTGCAAGCAGATTCATGATCGTCAGAGAGGTAACTGACTTGCCGCTTCCACTTTCTCCCACCAGAGCATGGATCCTTCCGCGTTTTACTTCCAGGCTGACATCTTTTACTGCATGAACCATTCCGTGAGATGTCTGAAACTCCACATGTAGTCTTTTTACCCTTAGGACATCATTTTTGGGCTGTTCCATTCTGTATTCCCTCCCCCAGATAATTAAATGCCAGAACAATGATCATGATCAGTATGCCCGGATAAAACATCAGTCTTGGATAAGTCTGGATATAACTTCTACTGTCACTGAGCATGATCCCCCATTCCGGTGTCGGTGCCTGCACACCAAGGCCGATAAAGGAAAAACCGGCAATTGACAGAATGATCGAACCGATTTCCATTGTTGCCAGTGCGATCACAGATGGCAGGATATTTCTCAATACATGCCTAAATATGATCCTTGCGTGGCCGCAGCCGCCGGCTTTTAGTGCGGTCATATAATTTTTATTTTTTTCCTGAAGTGTCAATGCTCGGGCAAGCCTTGCATATTCTGCCCAGGATACGACCGATAAGGACAGAATCAGATGAGCGCCGCTGGCTCCTACGGTTCCTGCAATGGCAAGTGCCACAATAAAGACCGGCATAGCCATAAATACATCAATGATCCTCATAATTATGGAATCGATTTTTCCACCTACATATCCGGCAAACAGTCCGATCGGCACCCCGACACATACAGTAATCAGAAGCACCGTAAAGCTATAGCTCAGTGAATACCGGCTGCCCCAGAGAAGTCTTGATAAAATACATCGTCCCAGCTGATCAGTACCTAAAGGATATGCCGCCGACGGATTCTTTAATTTTATCGAAACATCCACAAGCAGTGGATCATGCGGCGCCAGTACAGGTGCAAAAATAGCTGCCAATGCAAAAATTATGACCACCATCAATCCTATTTTTGTTTTCGGTGACCGGAATACCTGTTTCCAGTACAGATTCTGGATCATGCTTTTTTCTGTTTTCTGCTTTTTTCTGCTTCCCATTCTATGATCTCTCCTTTACTTTAACTGGATTCGCCGGTCAATCGCAGAATAGGCGATATCCACAAGAAAATTTAATACTACAATGCCAACAGCCAGAATAAAGATAAAACATTGCAGCACCGGAGTGTCTTTTGAGATCACGGATTTCAATGCCAGATTTCCGATTCCCTGAATTGAAAAAATACTTTCTATCACAGCTGAGCCACAGAAAAAACCGATCACAATTGATACCAGACGTGTCAGCACAGGAATCAGGATATTTTTCAGACCATGACGCAAAATTACATTTACAGATGACAATCCCTTAGCTCTGCTGGCACGTATGTAATCCTGCTTCAGCACCTGTATCATATTGGTACGGATCAATCTCGTCATAATTCCAAAGAAACTGATATCCATGGCAAATGCCGCAAGAATCGGGATGCCTCCGGCATCTCCTCCGATCACGGAAATCACTTTTAGCTTTACTCCAAATATATAGAGCAGCATCAGACCGATCCAGAAAGACGGCATAGATACACTGAGGGACGACAAAATGCGAATGACTTTATCCAGAACTCTGTTTTCATAAATTGCCGACAAAATTCCAAGAGGGACTGACACGATCATCAACAATAAAAACGAAGTAACTGCCAGTTTAAATGTCTGTGGAAAATATCTTTTTAATTCCTCAAAAGCCGGTTTTCTGGTAGAATATGATTTTCCAAAATCGCCATGAAGTGCCTGATCCAGCCATTTCCCGTATTGTACCAGCACCGGCTGATCCAGTCCTTCCTCATGCCGTACTTCTTCTACCTGCTCCGGTGACGGATGCTCATATTTTTTCTCCGCCAGCACTCTGGCCGCATCACCTGCCGATATAAAACTCAGCATAAAAATAATAAATGTAACCGCCAGCACTACCGGAATCATAAATATAAAACGCTTTGCAATTACTTTTCCCATTTTCATTTCTCCTCATTTTTCATCTGTTTATTCGGTTAAAATAAAAAAAGCTGATATGATCCAGCATCATATCAGCACAAAAAACAAACCTCTACCTCAGGCAGAGCTTATTCCTTCTGTATCCCATCCGAATCAGAATTCTTCTGTCAAAAAGGCAAGTCTCCTGACTCCAGTTCTTCCTACTTACCATCTTCCCGGATCTCTCCAGTGATATTTTGGTTTTCGTCCCTGTCACAGTAGCGGTGGCTGTTCTGGCATTTCACCAGATTCCTTATTAAGTACTTTGTACACCCTTCTGACTATTCAATTTTCATAGTTGCAATGAATAAATATTATAATATCATACTTTTCTTTTTATATAAATAGTTTTTTGTCAAATATAAAATATCTGAACATTTCATAGTGAAACCCGGATATTTTCTGCCTGTATTATTATAAATCTCTTAAGTAAATAACATTATGTATGAACGGTGACTTCTTTATATTTCCGTATAATGATCATATAACTTACGAATAATAAAACAGCTGCGCTGCTCCATGCACAGATCTCTGCATAGTATATTCCATCTTCACCGATCAGTTTTGGCAGCAGCAGCGCAACACTGACACGCATTATAAATTCTGCAATGCCGCTGGCAAGCGGAATCAAAGTATTACCCAGGCCCTGGATAGCGGAACGATACACATACAGCAGATACAGCACCCACAAAAAGACAGCCATAATAAACAAATACTTATATGCTATATCCAATACCTGTCGGGTCTGATCCGGTTCACCGGATACAAACAGGGACAGTACATTACGTCCAAACAGTACCATCATGCCGGAAATGAAAGCCGAAGTGAGCACTGCCATATAAGTGCCGCTGCGCACGCCTTTTCGAATCCTCTGGTATTTTTTTGCACCAAGATTCTGGCCCACATAGGTTGTAATAGCATATCCATATGAAACGGCAGCCATCTCCAAAACCCCATACAGCTTGTTCGATGCCGTAAATCCCGCCACAAACAGAAAACCAAATCCATTGATCACATACTGTACCACAAGTCCTCCCACGGAGATGATCACATTCTGTATCGCAAGAGGAACCGCCAGTTCCAAAAGCCGCAGGCTCATAGAGGGCTGCCTGTAAAAGTCCTTCTTTTCCAGGCGGATATCCGGGATTTTACGTAATACGATCAAACAGTACAAGGCTGAAAATCCCTGTGCGATAACGGTTGCCACTGCTGCTCCGGCAATACCCCAGCCAAAAACCGCCACAAATAACAGATCCAGTCCCACATTGATCACTGCTGCCACTGTCATTGCGATCAACGGAGATCTGCTGTTTCCAAGTGCCCGAAGGATCGCTGCAAATATATTATAAGCAGCTATGATCGGGATTCCCGCAAAGATCAGCCGCAAATATAGCATTGTCAGATTAATGACATTATCCGGTGTCTGTAAAAATAAAAGAACATGATAAACTGTACCTTCACTTACTGCGAGTACGACCACAGACAGTAATGCTGTCATGATATAGCTTTTCGCTACTGCACATTTCAGATTTTCCTTTTCCCTTGCTCCATAATACTGAGATACAAGAATAGAAAAACCCTGTGTGATACCTGTCATGATCCCCAACACCAGCCATACCAGCCAATCTCCGGCACCTACTGCCGCCAGTGCTTTAACTCCTACCACTTGTCCGACAATCATGGTGTCTGCCATTGTATAAAACTGCTGAAAAATATTTCCAAGCATCATTGGTATGGCAAAAGTTATGATCAGTTTTCCGGGAGATCCGGCAGTCATATCTTTTTCATTAGTTCCCATAAGAATCTCCTTTTCTTTTCATCCTTGTCCGTTATTTTACAAGGGACTCTTACGAAACACAAGACTATTTTTTCACAAAGTTTTTCTCATATTTTTGGTAGCTATTACATCTTTATGATCATTATTTTTAATGGATCATTTTTGCCACGCCTATATTAAAACTCTTTCTTCTTCATGGCGCTCATACTATACTTATACGAAGCAAACCATATAAGCAGACTTAGCACAATAAGGGCAATCCCGATTTCAAAATCCCCTATTCCCCCTATCATATGCAGAATACTTTCTTTTAATCCCAAGTTAGTCTTCACAAAAGATCTAATTGTATAACAAATCGCAAAAATAATTAAAATTGCGATTGGCAGCACAATTCGCCCTTTCTCTCCTTCGAACCTTATCCTGATCGCGATCATAATTCCCGCAATTGCCTGAAACACAAAAAATGTGATCAACTCCATTGCCAGCATTTCCAGATCAAACACCTCTTCAGGATTTATGAGTACCATAATTCCTGCACAGATCATTCCAATGCACCATCCACATGCTGTCATGATAAAGGAAAAAATATATTTTTCTCTGACATATATTTTTTTATTTACGGGTAAAGAAAATAAATATGTGTAACCATGGCCATTTTCATCATAACTGATCGTATTACCTGAATATATCGCCAGAACAGATGGGATATACATTGCAATGAAAGCAGCTGCCGTTTTTCCTGTAAGTATAAAAAACAATGCTACAAACACTAACACCAAAAAAAGATTACCACCCTGTCGAAAAAACAATCGAAAATCCTTTTCCAAAAGCCCTCTGATTCCTTTCATCATCTTTCGCCCCCTGTCAACATCAGGATCACCTGATCGAGTGATCCGCTCTCTACTACGATTTCCGGATAATTTTCTATATAATACTGCTTCTCGTTCGTCAGACAGGCAACTCCAAAAAACTCTTTTTTCTCTTTCAAAAGATACCTTTTATCCACTGCCTGATATTGTTCCTCACTGACCTTCAACACTGCATATTTTTCAAGAATCGTATCCATCGCTTCATGAAGTACAATCTTTCCTTTATGTATCACATAAATGTCATCACACAGATGTTCTAAGTCCGAAGAAATATGTGAACTGATCAGGATACTTCTCTCCGGTTCTTCTTCCATATACTCTCTTAAAATATCCAGCATCCTTTCCCTCGCTCCGACATCAAGCCCTGCTGTCGGCTCATCCAGCATCAGGAATTCTGCCTGATGTGTCAATGCAATGATCAGATTCAGCTTTGCTTTCATTCCTGTTGAGTACTCTTTTATAAATTTATCCAACGGAATCTGATATTCTTCACACATCTGATGAAATTTTTCTGCTTCAAACTTTGGATACAATTTGGCAAGGACTGCCTCAACATCTTTCCCTTTCAAGTATCCACTGAATCCGGTTTCTGCCAGGACAACTCCCAGCTCTTCTTTCTCTTTTTCACTTAACTCTTCCGGTATTTTTCCCAGGATCTTTATCTCACCGGCATCATAAGAAATGAGTCCGAGCACTGCCTTGAACAAAGTACTCTTACCGGCTCCGTTCTCTCCAACCAGACCGGTGATTCTTCCTTTTTCTACATTTAACGAACAGTCTAACTGAAATTCACCGTAGCTTTTCTTTACTCCTTTGATCTCCAACATAATCATTCATCCTCCATGATGAGTTCAAACAACGAACGGATCTCTTCCTCTTTCATTCCGCAGCGCCTTCCCTTCTGAATTGCTGCTTCCAGATCCGCCTCAACCTCTTTCCTGCGCTCTTCTTCCATCAGCTGTGTATTCGAAGCCGCTACATACGTTCCTTTCCCATGAACTGTGACTGTCATGCCCTCTGCTTCCAGATTGTCATATGCTTTCTTCACAGTAAGTGCACTGATCTTCAATTCCTTTGCCATTGTTCTCACGGACGGCAATATATCATTTTCTTTTAACTCTCCGGAGATGATCTGCGCCTTGATCTGCTCCATGATCTGTTCATAAATTGGTACCATCGATGTATTATTGATTATAATCTTCATATGTTCCCTCCTGTTGCAAACAGTATATAACAGCGTAATACTGTTGTCAACTGTTATATACTGTTTTGCAGTAGTTGACTGCCGGGATTCTGTCATCTGCCATTAGAAGGTATGGGAAGTCTTAGTCATTTACTTTTCATGATCATTAATTTTTATTTGTTACGCAAAATGTATTGGCTTTATAGACCGATTAGTCTATTTTGTAAATAACTACAACCAAAATATTCTTGGAGAAATATATGACGAAAGCTATCAATAATTATGATAAAACAAAAATTTCAATGGCACATGTTTTCCTGCAATATGATCAGGCTACAATGATACATAAATATTCATTAGATTACAATTCTGACTGGTTATATATTACTTTTATTAACCGTACCTATCGTATTAACCGAAAAACGGGAAGTGTTCAGTGGTCAGATAATGATTTTGAAACAGTTCATGAAGCCAATCATAATGAAGCAATGACTATTTATGATGTTTTATGTTATTCAAAGGATAGATGCCATCTGTCACATGAATTTGTAAATATAAACAGCCTTTCCTCTGTCCGAACAGGAAATCTCTCACCGAACAGAGGATTTTTTCAGAATACCGCTGACTTTTTTAACGGAAAAACCGTTGAATTGCGTAATGCCTGTATATCACTTTCCGGAAAGGAACTGGAAAAAGGAGATGTTGCTTTTAAATTAAATCTTTTTCCTTTTTTGCCGATTATCATTCGTTTCTGGGAAGCTGATGACGAGTTCCCGGCAAGTCTTCAAATTCTTGCAGATAGGAATACTTTAGATTACATGCATTATGAAACGCTTATGTTTGCACTTACACATCTGCTTTCCAGACTGAAGGAGGAAATGCGAATTGAAAAAGGGTGAAGAATCCAGACAACGCCTGATCGAGTGTGCTGCTGAATTATTTTGGAAAAATGGGTATTCTGCTACTGGAATCAGCGAAATTCTCAAACAAACAGAGCTTCCAAAAGGATCTTTTTATTTTTATTTCAAAAGCAAGGATGACCTGGCAACAGCGGTAACGGAATACTATCAAAAAATCTTACTGGAACAATTTCAAAATAGTTCTCAGGGAAATGACTGGGAAAGTTTTATTGAAGAAATCTTTGATTTTTTATCTGAAAGGACAAATGGACAAACATTTGCAGGCTGCCCGTATGCGGTGATGGGCATGGAAACAGCACTTAGCAAGCCTGCAGTTGCATCTGTATTTATGGAAGGACTGAAAAAATTTGAGCAGATTTTTCAGGAAGTATTGTTATGCTCCGGATTGTCTCCAGATCATGCAAAAATTCTTTCTCAGCGCATGCTTTCTATCTATCAGGGATATTTTCTTCTTGGACGAATCAGCGCCGATACTTCTTATTTGAAAAATGCAAAAAAAAATATGATTGAAATGTACCGGGAATACCGGGCATTTCATGGAATCTGAGAGGAACTTCAGTCCAATGCTGTAAAGCTCAGCCCCTTCCTGATAGCGTACAAATTTCTTTGCCATTTTCTTTGTTTTCTCTACATCTTTACGTGCATATCCCATACACCACCTTATCCTTTCCTGTCGCTGGTTCATGGAATTATTCCAGATAGGCATCAAAAATATCCCGGTTGATCAATACGGTTCCATCTATTCTGTAAATCGCACCTGCATCACTGGCAAGTTCAAATAATTTCTTATGAGAAATACTGTAAATAATCTCTGCCTGTTGATAACGCAGATACTGTCGGCGCAATTTTCTAAGCTGCTCCGATACTTCCTTCATACTTGTGATTGGTTTATAATTTTTATCCATGATATTTTCGCATAATTCACTGTTTTACAGAAGTTGACTGCCGGGATATATTTTTTAGTGCGAAAAAAAAGCACCTCTCAGATTAACTCTAAGAAGTGCTCTTGTTGTCATGCATATCAATCATTGATCCAGTGAATCAATTTTGATTTCATTCTCAAACCTGTGTCCTTTCACCTGAAATTCGTCATGCTTCATAACGATTCATCATTCTCCCAAATTTTGTTGTCAAATTGTTGTCAACTGTGGTCTGACATCATGGTTTTAGAGATTTTATATTTAATTTTAGTACAGCTTAGCACCTGCCGGAATATGGTTATCAACCATCAGAAGATGAAGCTTTTCTTCGCCTTCTTCTTCATGAATAGCACTGAGGAGCATACCGCAAAAGCTATGGATTATATCAATCTGCTCCACGCATCCGGAATGTATGAAAAGCAGACTGCTAAGATAATTCCATTCCGTAGCATTGATATTTTTGAAAATGCCGTATCAGCCGGAACCGGTAACTTCCTTGTAGACGGACCGAAAGAGACTGTACGCATAGATGAATCTATCCTGCCGGAAGATACTACTTTCGGTGTCCGTATTAGTGGTGACAGTATGGAACCTGAATTCCATGATGGTCAGATTGCATGGGTATTACAACAGGAATCTGTTGCTAATGGAGAAATCGGCATCTTCGCTCTTAACGGAGAAGCCTATATTAAGAAATTACAAAACGATAAAGACGGAATTTTCCTTATCTCTCTTAATGAAAAGTATGCACCTATCAAGGTTAGTGAAAATGACCGCTTAGACATATTTGGAAAAGTTCTTGGAAAATCTGATGCTTCTGCTATTACAGGACATTGCCGATAAAGCATTGCCGATAAAATTGCAAGTCCTTTTTATTGGACACATTATTTTGCATAATTGACAATAAGAAAATATCTATAGAACTGAAAGAAGGGATTTTTATGGCGGTTACCAATAATATCAGAGAAATCCGGGAACAGCGTGGCATTTACCAGGATGACCTTGCCGCTGCTATCGGATACAGCACCAAAACTGTTGGCAGGATAGAACGTGGGGACAGCACCCCATCTGCCGAATTTATGCTGCGGATATCAAAATACTTTAATATGCTGGTGGAAGATGTATTCCACGTGGAAGATTGAGTCGGAGCAGCAATCCGGTTCACCTTCTATTTTGGACAGCTTTTCATGTCCTTATCAACAACTATAGTTTTTTGATAAATGCTTGACTGTAAACCTTGTTTATAGTTTATTATTAAGTAAAATAGAGTTGCTCGAAAGGAGGGCATAATATGACTATAAAAGACGTAGAAGAGCGAACAGGTTTATCCCGTTCTAATATCCGTTTTTATGAAAAGGAAAAACTTATTGAGCCTTCGAGAAATGAAAGTAATGGTTATAGAGATTATTCTGAAAATGATGTGGAAAATATAAAGAAGATTGCATATCTACGTACATTGGGAATTTCTATTGAAGATATACGAAGTATTATATCCGAAAAAGTAACATTGCAGGAAATGCTTGAGAAGCAAAAGGAAGTATTAAAAAATCAGATTACTGATTTGAATAAGGCGAAACTCATGTGCGAAAAAATACTGGATGAAGAAAGTATTAGTTATGAAAAATTACAGGTAGAACAATATGTAACAGATTTGCATGACTATTGGAAAGATAATCGAACTGTTTTCAAACTGGATTCCGTCAGCTTTTTGTATATATGGGGAAGTATGCTTACCTGGACTATGATTACCGCACTATGCTTGATTATTGGGGCTTTGTCTTATTCTAAGTTGCCGACAGAAATTCCAGTACAATGGAGTAAAGGAGCGGCAACATCCCTAGTTAATAAAAACTGGATTTTTATTTGTCCTGTTATATGTATCATAATCCGTTATTTATTAAAACCTTTTATCTATGCGAAATTACAGATGAACAATTATTATGGAGAAATTATAACAGAGTATTTGACAAATTATATGTGTTTTATTGTGTTGTCAGTGGAAATCTTCTCCATACTTTTTACTTTCGGAGTGGTAAAAAGTGTTGTTGTACTGTTATTTGTGGACACGGCAATTTTTATTGGATTGTTAGTAGTTGGTTTGGTAAAAATGGATTTGAGAGGGAAAGAAGTTTTATGATTCAAATTTTATATTTCAAAAATAACAATAAGATACTATTTTTCCCACGCCTACTATGAGAACGGCGGCTATGAGATAGAAATTGCATATACTGGCGAATAAAAGAACCGCTGTTGCATGGTTTATTGGCTTCCATGTAGCTAGTATTCGGCTGAGGTATTGAAAGAGCTAGGATTAAAATGAGGGAAGTGGATAAATGTTTTGATTGACGAAATAACCTATACATGATAGTATAAATCCAAAGATGATGGTCTATCAGAGAGACTGTTATATATCTTCAAGTTTAAAAAGATAATTTTCAATAATTTTTCAAAAATCAGAATCGACAATTCATGACAAATCAACCCTGAATCGGGGAACGTTTCTCATAGAAAAGAACTACAAAAAATAAGAAAATAAAAACGGAAAACCATTGTCTGTAGTATAAGTATTTGTTATTATGAAGTAAATAGAGGATATTTTACAAAGTAAAGCTTAATCTAGAGAATCTGCCAGTGGCAGGCCTCTGTAGATACCAAGGTATACAAAAGGAGAGTGAAAAAATGAAAAAAGAAGCCATGTCCTGTATCGACTGCGCAGTAAAAAACTGCAGCAAAATGGACAAAACCTATCCGGATTTCTGTCTGACAACACACATGGATGAAGAAGTTCTAAATGAAGCTATGGAATGCTACAATGAAGACGAGAACCGCAAAGTAACAATCGCTGCAGCTGAAGTAGAGTATGAGAATTACTGCAAACATACCCGTGTCGAAGAAATCATGGATTTTGCAAAGAAGATTAATGCGAAAAAGATCGGGATCGCAACCTGTGTCGGATTGTTGAAAGAAAGCCGTATCCTGGCAGATATCCTGCGCAGACATGGCTTTGAGGTGTATGGTGTCGGCTGTAAAGCCGGAACACAGAAGAAGACATCGGTCGGCATCCCGGAATGCTGCGAAGGTGTCGGTGTGAATATGTGTAATCCGATCCTGCAGGCAAAGCTTCTGAACAAGGCGAAGACGGACCTGAATGTTGTGGTCGGACTTTGTGTGGGGCATGACAGTCTGTTTTACAAATATTCCGAGGCACTGACTACGACAGCAGTGACGAAAGACCGTGTATTGGGGCATAATCCGGTGGCGGCGCTTTATACTGCGGATAGTTATTATTCGAAGTTGAAGAAGAGTGAAGAAGAGTAATATTTCTAATTTGGGCGTTTAAAGATACATAAAGATATCCCATTCAAGCATTTCTCTTTTTATCCAACGAAAAAAAGAACACACAACACTCTGTATGTTCTCTTTCTGTATGTGAAGTCCAATATTATACTTTGAAGTAGCTATCCAATCCTTTGAACTCTTCCGCTTTCATTTCTTTTGTAACATCAGCATAGATGTTCAGTGTAGTTGAAATATCTGAATGTCCGAGTGCGTCTTGAATGACCTTTATATTTACTCCAGCTTCACACATTCTTGTTGTAAATGTATGTCTAAGCGAGTGGCAGCTAAAATGAGGAAGTAACACATCAGGTTCATCACTGTACAAAAACTGCTCATCATTGCAATCACGGATAATTCTTCGGATTGCTTTGTTGAGTGTGGCTTGGTGCTGTGCCTGACCAAAACGATTGATGAAAATAAAATCTGTATATCCGTCAATCGTGACCTCGCAATGAAGTCCTAAATCTTCCTGCTTCTGTTTCTCATGTTCCAATGCTTCTTTCACAAAACCGAGCATTGGAACCTACCTCATACTCGCCGGAGTCTTCGTTGTATTTACATTGAAATAACAGCCACTTTTACTTCCCTCGGTTCTGTGGTCATAATATACAAGAGTATGATTAACATCAATCATTCCACTTTCCATATCAATATCACACCATCTCAATCCAGTTACTTCCCCCACACGAAGTCCAGTTCCTATCATTACTGCAAAGACCGGATACCAGTGTTCATATACAGGGTGGGTTTTCAGGAAATTCAGAAATAGCTCCTGCTCCGGTTTCGTCAACGCTCTACGCTTTTCCGACTGAAAACAATGTGCTTTTTTCAATTCTCTCAACACATTATCTGACGGGTTATTTCTGATAAAGTCATCATCGACAGCAATCTGTAAAACCTGATGAAGAACCGTATGTATATTATCAATCGTTGAAGGCTTCAAATTTCTTTCATCAACAAGATAATTGTAGTATTTCTTAATATCCGATTTCTTCAGCGTTGATATTCTTTTACTTCCAATCACTGGTCGCACAAAAGTATTGTACATATATTTGTAATTTTCAAAGGTATTATTCTTCAGCCTCTTTTCATATTTGCCCAAGCGGTAAGTTTTTCTCCGACCACTCCGAAACAAGTTCCGGATGTACTTCTGCTAAACTGTTATTCATAGCCAAACCGGGGCCTCCTTGTGCTTAGAATATATGAAGTTTTAGCTTTGTCTTGTAGTTTGCGAATATCCGTATAAATAGAAAAAGCCCTTTGAGAAAAGGATTTCTCCCCTCTCAAAGGACAACCAGACAAACTGAAAGTTGCCACTTTCCTGTACTTACCATTTTTCATTAAAGCGGCTGCATCATCTCAAGAATGATTCCATCCGGGTCTCTAAAATAAAAAGCTCTACTTTCCCCAAATCCATCTGCTCTAAAATCGAAATACTGCGGTTCAGACAAGCACTCCACATTATTATCTACGAGATGTTTGTAAGCAGAATCAATATCAT
Organism: Blautia sp. MSK20_18; assembly: GCF_020553125.1. Classification (NCBI taxonomy): domain Bacteria; kingdom Bacillati; phylum Bacillota; class Clostridia; order Lachnospirales; family Lachnospiraceae; genus Blautia; species Blautia sp. MSK20_18. The sequence goes on along the minus strand of NZ_JAJCGR010000011.1, from coordinate 36,531 downwards.
CTGTGTAGAAACATACTTCCGAGATAGATGTTGTAAACAAATCAGAGGGAACTTTCTTTACTTCGTTGTTTACAAACTGAATCAGCTCAACTGGCGGTGCTTCAACAGCCTTGGAGCCATTCAAATAAGCGACCCTTGCTTTGCAATTTACTCTACGAAACATTTTATCTGTTTCTTCGCCTTCCATAAAAATCTCTCCTTGAAACTCAAGCCCAAGGACATCTCTGTAGAATGCAATTGAGCGTTCCAAATCAGAAACCGTTAGTCCTACATGATAAATTCTTCCAACCATATATATTTCTCCTGTAAATTTCGATATGTATTTTTGTTTGTTTAAAAAATGGGCAATCCCGATTGGAATTGCCCACTCATTGTACTAATTATGCGATTTTTTCTTGCTTGCACCGATTTCTGCATCAAATGATGTAAGTTTGATGTAAATCGCTGTTTTTTTAGTTTTTTATCAAATGAAGTACGTCCCGTCTATTCGGTAAAACGGTACATCTTTACATCATCTTAATAGAGCTTTGCACCTGCTGGAATATGGTCATCAACCATCAGAAGATGGAGCTTTTCTTCGCCTTCTTCTTCGTGGATAGCACTGAGGAGCATACCGCAAGAGTCAATGCCCATCATAGCTCTCGGTGGAAGATTTGTGATAGCGATAAGCGTCTTTCCAACCAGTTCTTCAGGCTCATAAAAGCTATGAATACCGCTTAAAATGGTTCTGTCTGTGCCTGTTCCGTCATCAAGCGTAAACTGTAACAGTTTCTTTGACTTCGGTACTGCAACACACTCTTTAACCTTTACTGCACGGAAATCTGACTTGCTGAATGTGTCAAAATCAACTGCTTCCTCAAACAAAGGCTCAATCTTTACCTTAGAAAAATCAATCTTTTCAGGCTCAGCTTTCACTTCTGCAGCTGCCGGAGCTGCTTCGGAAGTCTTGGAAGCTTTCTTATCAGCGTCCAGGGACTTCATTGTCGGGAACAGAAGTACGTCACGAATTGCCTGGCTGTCTGTCAGGAGCATAACGAGACGGTCGATTCCGTATCCGATACCACCTGTTGGCGGCATACCGATCTCCAGTGCATTCAGGAAGTCTTCATCTGTGTGGTTGGCTTCCTCATCACCTGCGTCTGCAAGAGCATCCTGTGCTTTGAAACGCTCTCTCTGATCGATCGGGTCGTTGAGCTCGGAATATGCATTACACATTTCCCATGTATTGATAAAGAGCTCAAAACGCTCTACCTTGTTCGGATCGGAAGGTTTCTTCTTGGTCAGCGGAGAGATCTCGATCGGATGATCCATGATAAATGTCGGCTGGATCAGCTCTTTCTCACAGTACTCCTCGAAGAAGAGGTTGATGATATCACCCTTCTTATGACGATCCTCATACTCGATATGATGCTCGTCAGCAAGCTTCTTGGCTGCCTCATCATCTGCTACTTCGTCAAAGTCGATTCCTGCATATTTCTTGATGGCATCGTTCATGGTCAGACGTGCGAAAGGCTTTCCAAGATCGATCTCGATACCATTGTAGGAAATCTTTGTGGAACCGCAGACCTTCTCTGCAAGGTAACGGAACATGGACTCTGTCAGCTCCATCATTCCCTCATAATCAGTATATGCCTGATAAAGCTCCATCAGAGTGAACTCCGGATTGTGACGGGTATCAACACCCTCATTACGGAATACACGGCCGATCTCGTAAACTCTCTCAAGTCCGCCTACGATCAGTCTCTTAAGATAAAGCTCCAGGGAAATACGAAGCTTAACGTCTTCGTTCAGTGCGTTGTAATGTGTCTCGAATGGTCTTGCAGCTGCACCGCCTGCGTTGGAAACCAGCATTGGTGTCTCAACTTCCATGAAGTCACGTCCTGCAAGGAAGTTACGGATCTCCTTAAGGATCTGGGAACGTTTGATAAATACATTCTTGCTGTCTTGGTTCATGATAAGATCCACATATCTCTGACGATAACGGGTATCTGTATCTGTCAGTCCGTGGAATTTCTCAGGAAGGATCTGTAAGCTCTTGGAAAGAAGAGTCATCTTCTCTGCATGAATGGAGATCTCACCTGTTCTTGTTCTGAAAGCAAATCCCTCCAGACCAAAAATATCACCGATATCAGATTTCTTGAAATCTGCATAGGAATCGGTTCCAATGGCATCTCTTGCCACATAAACCTGAATGTTACCCTGTAAATCCTGGATATTGCAGAAAGAAGCTTTTCCCATTACACGCTTGAACATCATACGTCCTGCGATCGATACATGGATCGGGCTTGCGTCCATGATGCTTCTTCTTTCTTCATAATCCTTCTTCTGAGCCTCTTTTGCCTGCTCTTCATCAAGACCTGTTACATCAAGCTCCTTGCGATCTTTGAGAAGCTCTGCCTCATGTGCTTCATAGAGATTCTTTACCTCAAGGGAATGATGTGTCTGATCAAATTTTGTGATCTGAAACGGGTCCCTGCCATTTGCCTGAAGGTCTGCCAGTTTGTCACGACGTACCTTAAGCAGCTGGTTTACATCCTGCTTCTTCTGCTCTGCCACTTGTTGGCCTCCTTAATCTATCTGTCGTTCAAGCGGATCTGTGCGATCCGCTCCGTTGTCTGCTTTATACGTTTCTCTGGATCTCAAGAACCTTGTATTTCATGATTCCGGACGGCATCTCAACCTCAACGATATCGTTGGTGTGTGCACCGATCAGTGCTTTACCTACCGGAGACTCATTGGAGATCTTTCCCTCAAGGCTGTTAGCCTCTGTGGAACCTACGATCTTCAGCTCCATATCTTCCTCAAATTCATAATCATGAACCTTAACCTTGCAGCCTACGCTGATTCTGTCAAGATCGACTTCGTCCTCTACTACAACCTCAGCGTTCTTGAGGATCTTCTCGATCTCCTCGATACGTGCCTCGATATCTCTCTGCTCATCCTTTGCTGCATCGTACTCTGCGTTCTCAGAAAGGTCTCCCTGCTCTCTAGCCTCTTTGATCTTTCCTGCTACTTCTTTTCTCTTAACAACTTTCAGATCGTGCAGCTCGTCTTCCAGTTTTCTAAGTCCTGCGTATGTGAGTAAGTTCTTCTTTGCTTCTTCCATTTTGCCTTACTTCCTTTCAAAACCGTGCTGTTTTTTCTGAAAAAAATACAGCTTCGGATATTTCTGTTGCTACCATTCCCAAGAGCTCTTTTTTCTAAAAAAGAGCGTAAAAATCTCAGGATATTCACAATTCCTGTATTATACCGAAAAGCCCCAGTATTGTCAAGCATTCCACGTCGAAAAAGGGTCCCTGAAATATGCAAAAAAAGCCGCGCGAAATCTCAGATTTCAACACGGCTTTTCTGTATTATCCTACCCGGTCTGATTCCTTATTTCTTCTCCGGAAAAAGATCTTTATAACGATTAGTCACCATCTGTGTCTGATACTCAAAATCCTGTTTATGCTGATTGACCAGTGTAGAAAGGATGATCCCGGAAAACCAGCAGATGATAGCTGTCAGGATCACAAACCCGCTGACGATCAGTGTCGGGATCTTTTCCACTGTCCCAACCTCCAGAAAATGTACCAGCACCGGAATAAAGAATACCATTCCCACCACAAACAGCACTGCTGCGATAAGGGAGAAGAACTCCAGCGGCTTGTAATTCTTGAACATTTTCACAATAGTCTTCAGGACCTTAAATCCATCTGCATAAGTATTCAGCTTAGACTCACTTCCCTCCGGCCTGTCACGATATTCAATGACTACATTCTCAACCTGCATGTTCTTATCGATAGCGTGGATCGTCATCTCTGTCTCGATCTCAAAATTCCTGGAAAGTACCGGGAATGTTTTTACAAAGCGGTAACTCATGGCACGGTAACCTGTCATGATATCCTTGATGTTGCTTTTGAAAAGACGGTTAATGGAACCTCTTACGATACTGTTTCCAAAGTTGTGGAAAGGTCTCTTGTTCTCTGTAAAATATGTAGAAGAAAGGCGGTCACCAACTACCATGTCTGTGCCTTTCTCCAGAACCTTGCTGCACATTTCAGCTGCAAACTCTGCCGGATAAGTATCGTCGCCATCTACCATAAGATAACACTGCGCATCGATATCCCGAAACATACTGCGGATCACGTTTCCTTTTCCCTGCTGATACTCATAACGGACAACTGCCCCTTCTTTTCTGGCGATCTCGTCAGTTCCATCTGTAGAGTTATTATCATATACGTAGATCACAGCTTCCGGAAGTGCTTTTTTCATATCGCGGATAACCTTTGCTACCGTCTTGCTTTCGTTGTAGCAAGGAATTAAAACTGCTATTTTATCTGCCATTATTTTTCTCCTGTAAAACAAAAAAACTTTCTGCGGATTCCCGCTAACTGACTGTAGCACGCGCCCCGTTCCTTGTCAATAGAACGTTTCGTTTTCTCCGACATACTTTTCTCTTTTATCGCTCCAGTACCATGTCTGTAAGCTTTTTCAATTCTTCATAGCTTGAAATATTATTAGATTCTCTCCGGATTCCCGCACTGTGCCGCATACCGGCTGTATACCAGGCTACATGCTTCCGCATTTCGCGGATCCCGATATACTCACCCTTTATCGCGATCTGATCTTCGGCATGGCGCAAGATCATCTCGCAGACTTCCTCTACGGTTGGTCTGGAAAGCTTTTCCCCGGTGTGGAAATAGTGGTTCAGCTCCCGGAAGATCCACGGGTTCCCACGTACTGCACGGCCGATCATCACCGCATCGCAACCAGTTTCTTTAAACATGGCTTCTGCAGTTTCCGGTGAAACGATATCTCCGTTTCCTATCACCGGAATAGTCACCGCTTCCTTCACCCTGCGGATAGCATCCCAGTCCGCCTGACCGGAATAATACTGCTGTCTGGTCCTTCCATGAACTGCGATGGCTGCTGCACCGGCATCCTCCACCCGTTTTGCGATCTCCACCACATCCACCGGCGTATTTTCATCAAAGCCAATGCGGACCTTCACCGTTACCGGCTTGGAAACTGCTCCGGAAACACTGCGGACGATCTCTTCGATCAGCTGAGGATCCTTCAGAAGAGCTGAGCCCTCGCCATTATTTACCACCTTGGGAACCGGACATCCCATATTGATATCGAGAATGTCAAAGGGACGCTCCTCAATGCTTTTTGCCACCTCTGCCATAAGGTCCGGCTCGCTGCCGAAAAGCTGCATGGATACCGGATGCTCCCCGGGATCGATCTCCATCAGCGCCTCTGTATTCTTATTATGAAAAGAGATCGCCTTGGCACTGACCATTTCCATACAGATCAGGCCTGCACCCTGCTCCTTGCAAAGTCTTCGAAATGCCAGATCCGTAACCCCTGCCATCGGTGCAAGCACAAAGGGGTTCGGTATCTCCACATTTCCGATCTTCCACTGCATCTTCATGGATCATTCCTCAACGGCATCTGCTTTTTTCTGCAGTTCCTCATCCGGGATATCTCCCAGGAAAAATACCTTGTAATACATTTCCAGAGATTCCAGAAGCTCTCTTTTGTCCCGCTGGAGTTCCTTGATCTTCAGTGCACTTCCGATCTCGTCAAAACGGGCATCTGCCTCCAGGGCCTCAGTCTTAAACTGCAGACTGCCGTCCTCATCAAATTCCAGTGTCAGGATCCCGCCTACATCCTCTGTGAAAAGCACACACATGATCTGCAGCTCCTGCTTTACCGTCTCAGGAAGAGACGCAAAATCCTGGTTAAAATAATATTTCTGCTCATAAGAGCTTGCTCCGCAGAGCACAATGTTATCCTGATACATAAAATCTCCTTTATTTATAACTTGACACTCCCCACAGCTAAAGCAGGGAGATTCTTGTTTTTTCCACTACTGCAATAAAACATCAACGGAAAATTGCTGCCGGAAATTTTATCCGATCTGTGCTGCATGTTTTACACATAGCTGTATAAACCACGTACAGAAACCTCTCCGGAATTTACTTCCTCGACTGTACCGTCTGCACGCTCTACCAGAAGCTCTCCGCCGGCATTGATCCCTCTTGCGATCCCCTCATATGGATCATTCTGATCCAGTACACGTACCGGCTGGTTCAGATTGGCCAGCATTTTCTCATAATCCGGTTTCAGGCCGCTGAGATCCTCTGTCTGTACAAATCTCTCATAATTTTCCTCAAAATGCTTCATCACAAGTCCGACTACCTGTGCCCGGTCAAAGGGATGTCCGCTTTCCAGATACAGAGAGGTAGCCTTATCTGCCATTTCTTCCGGAAAGCTTTCCATGTTTACGTTAATCCCGACTCCGATAACTGCACAGCCGATCTTATCCTGCTTCATGGTCATTTCGGTTAAGATACCGCAGATCTTTTTGCGGGAAACAACTACATCGTTAGGCCATTTGATCCCTACCTCAAGACCGAGCTCTGCTACTGCCTGTGCAACTGAAAGTCCCATAACAAGTGTCAGCATCGGCGCCTTCTGCGGAGAAAATTCCGGGCAGATAAGGATACTCATAGTAATGGCACTGTCCGGCGGCGCACTCCATCGTCTTGTAAAACGTCCGCGTCCTGCGGACTGATATTCTGCCACAAACAACTCTCCGTGTCCTGCGCCTTCTTCCCTCCAGGCACGTTTTCCCCAGAGGTTGGTGGAATCTGTTTCTCTTGCAAAATGGACGGTTTTGCCCGCCCATTTTGTATGTGTTGCCTGTGAAATTATTTCTTCATTAAATAAATCTGACATTATTTCTCCGGCTCTCCTAATGTTGCAACGATCACAGCCTTAATGGTGTGCATACGGTTCTCAGCTTCGTCGAATACCTTGGACTGCGGAGACTCGAATACCTCGTCTGTAACCTCCATATCTGTAAGGTTGAAACGCTCGCCCATCTCTTTTCCGATCTTTGTCTTAAGATCATGGAATGCCGGCAGACAGTGAAGGAAGATCGCCTTTTCACCGGCGTTCTCCATTACATGTCTGGTAACCTTGTATGGTGTCAGGTCGTGGATACGCTCTGTCCATACTTCGTCAGGCTCGCCCATGGATACCCATACATCTGTGTAGATGATGTCCGCATCTTTTGTTCCTGCCTCCACATCCTCTGTGAGAGTGATGGTGGAACCTGCCTCTTCTGCCCACTGCTGACACTGTGCTACAAGCTCATCATTCGGGAAATATTTCTTATTGGTGCAGGCTACGAAATCAAGACCAAGCTTGGAGCATACAACCATCAGGGAGTTACCCATGTTGTAACGGGCATCGCCCATGTATACAAGCTTCAGGCCTTTCAGTTTGCCGAAATGTTCACGTACTGTCAGCATATCTGCAAGCATCTGTGTCGGATGATACTCGTTTGTCAGACCATTCCATACTGGTACACCTGCATGCTTCGCAAGCTCCTCAACAATATCCTGACCGAAGCCACGGTACTCGATTCCCTCATACATTCTTCCGAGAACTCTTGCAGTATCTGCGATGCTCTCCTTCTTTCCGATCTGGGATCCTGTGGGATCCAGATAGGTAGAACCCATTCCCAGATCATGAGCTGCCACTTCGAAGGAACAGCGTGTTCTTGTGCTTGTTTTTTCAAAGATCAGGGCAATATTCTTACCTCTGTAATACTCATGAAGCTCTCCTGCTTTTTTCTTTGCCTTCAGATCTGCTGCAAGGTCGATCATGTAAGTGATCTCTTCCGGTGTAAAGTCTTTCAGTGTCAGGAAATTTCTTCCTTTAAGATTCATAATATGTCCTCCTCATGGCTGCAGATTTATTTCTGCTCTGCCGGTTTATCTGTCATGATTTCCTTCAGGGATGTTGCCAGCCCTGCGATGCCCTGTATCTCGGACGGAATGATAATCTTCGTTGCCTTGCCGTCAGCAACCTTTGTAAGAGCCTCCAGGCTCTTCAGAGTAAGAACAGATTCATCTGCTCCTGCTTCCTTGATCATACGAAGTCCTTCTGCAGTTGCCTGCTGTACTTTAAGGACTGCCTGTGCCTGTCCTTCAGCCTCTTTGATCATACGCTCCTTCTGAGCCTCCGCATGAAGGATTGCCGCCTGCTTCTCAGCCTCAGCATCCAGGATAGCGGACTGTTTTTTACCCTCTGCAACAAGGATGGTGGAACGTTTCTCTCCTTCTGCTTTCAGAATGGCTTCTCGTCTCTCACGCTCAGCCTTCATCTGTTTCTCCATGGCATCCTGGATGGCTGCCGGAGGAATGATGTTCTTAAGCTCCACACGGTTAACCTTGATTCCCCATGGATCTGTAGCCACATCAAGGGAAGCACGCATCTTGGTATTGATAACCTCTCGGGATGTCAGTGTCTCATCCAGCTCCATATCACCGATGATGTTACGAAGTGTTGTAGCAGAAAGATTCTCGATCGCCATGATCGGATTCTCAACGCCATATGCGTAAAGCTTCGGATCTGTGATCTGGAAAAATACAACCGTATCGATCTGCATGGTTACATTATCTTTGGTAATTACCGGCTGCGGTGGAAAATCCACAACCTGTTCTTTCAGGTTTACTCTTCTTGCAACACGCTCAATGAACGGAACCTTGAAATGGATTCCTGTACCCCAGGTAGCCTTGTAAGCGCCAAGACGTTCCAGTACCACTGCATAGGCCTGCGGTACAATGCGGATACAGGATGCAAGTACCCACAGCACAAGAACGATGACTACAAGCAAAACAACAACTCCACCCATAATTTAGCCCTCCTTGCTAATTTCTTTTACGATCAGCTTCACTCCGCGGATCTCTTCGATCTCAACCACTGCACCTGTTGGAATTTCTTCCCCGTCATCTGCGGTCCGTGCAGTCCACTCGATGTCATTGATCCTCACCTGCCCGGTCTGGGCCAGGTTGTTGACCGGCTGTATCACTACGGCTCTTTTTCCCAGAAGGCTCTCTGCATTGGTCTTTTCCACGCCCTTGTTCATGTAGCGGACCGCCAGAGGTCTGGTAAAGATCAGAAGCACCACGGAAACTCCGAAAAATAAAAGGAGCTGTACAACAATTCCCCCACCAAGCCACGAGGCAATGCACGCCACAAGAGCACCGCCTGCAAACCAGACAGTGGTAAGTCCTACCGTGATTGCTTCAATTACCAGTAAAATTGCCAGTATTCCAAGCCAGGCCAAAGGTGTCATAAAACCCCTCCTCTCTTATTCTCTTCTCTGTCTTGCAGCTTCGTACATCAGGATTCCTGATGCCATGGCAGCATTCAGTGATTCTACTTTTCCGCACATGGGAATGCGGATCAGACAGTCTGCTGCCTCCGCTGCCTGATCGGTCAGGCCCTTTCCCTCGTTTCCGATGAAAAAAGCGGTGCCGCCCTTATAGGATTCCTGATCATAGGAATTCTCACCCTTCAGATGAGCTGCAAAACTGCGGATTCCCTTTTCTTTCAGCTTCTTTTCTAATGATACCACATCTTCCACATATAGAAAAGGCATTCTGTAAATGGAGCCCATAGTAGAACGGATCACCTTGGGATTTGTGATATCCACGCAGGTTTTTGTGAGGAAAACTCCGCTTACGCCGGCGCCCTCACCGGTCCTGAGAATGGTTCCCGCATTTCCCGGATCCTGAAGATCCTCCAGAACCATGACCAGAGGATTTTTTCCCGCCAGTACCTCTTCCTCGCTCCAGGAAGGCAGCTTCAGAACTGTCAGGATCCCCTGGGGAGTCTTGGTATCACACATCTGACGAAATACGGAATCCTTCACGATCTCACAGGGATATTTTTCTGCCTGAGACATCAGCTCTCCATCCCGGGAAACGGTCTCGGAGACAAACACCTGGGAAACCCAGCTTTCCGGTGCTTCCAGAAACATTTTCCGGCCCTCTGCCACAAAAAGTCCCTGCTCTCTTCTGGCTTTTGCCTTCTGGTTCAGCTGCATGACATTTTTTATTTTTGCATTTGATACACTGGTTATCATACTTTTATTTCTCTCCTTCCGGCAATCCGTATTCGGTTAACGTAATTCCTCACGACTTGCATTCAGATCCTTGTTTTTTCCGATGGCGATTATGGAACAGTTGTCCGGAAGCGGTTCGGAAGGATCCAGATCTACCGTGACATTTTCACCCTGCTTGATGCCAATGATATTAATGTGAAAACGCTCCCGTACATTCAGATCTACCAGATTTTTTCCAATCCAGGATACCGGCATGGAAAACTCCGCCATACTGAACTCCGCCGAAAGCTCAAACACATCCAGATACCCGCCGGACATAAGATTTCTGGCAACCCGCAGTCCCATGGACTGTTCCGGATAAATGATCTTATCTGCACCAATTTTGTCGAGTATACGTCCATGAAGAGAATTCATACTTTTTGCAACTACAAAGGGCACTCCCAGATCTTTGGCCTGCATGGTTGCGGAAATACTGGCTTCCAGATTTTCGGCAACTGCGATAATGGCTACATCCACATTCTGAACTCCCAGAGCCTTCAGGATTCCCGGTTCACGGACATCTGCTTTTACCGCATAGGTTACTTTTTCGGAAATCTCTTCGATATTTTCTTCTTTGTCATCAATGGCAAGGACATCACAGTCTGACTCTGCCAGCGTCACCGCCAGAGTCATTCCAAACTGTCCAAGCCCGATCACGGCAAAAGATTTATTTTTCATTCTATTCTCCTGTTTAACCGATCATGATATCTTCTTCACCGAGATGCGTGGTGCTTCCCGGCCTGTTGCGTACACGCATCACAACTGCTGTTCCAAGTGTCAGCGGTCCGATACGTCCCAGATACATGGTAAGGATCACGATCCACTTGCCTGCCACATTCAGCTGAGGTGTCAGTCCTCTGGAAAGTCCTACTGTAGCCCCCGCAGAAGTGATCTCATATAAAACATCTGCCAGATCCACTCCCGGCATTACTGCGGACAAAAGCACCGTCATGGTAAAAAGGATCAGCACACTGGTTCCTGCAACAACCATGGCAGAACGGAGATAGCTCTCACGGATCCTGCGGCCGTATACCTCTACATCCTTTTTTCCCTGAAGATATGCTGCAATAGAAAGGATCAGAACCGCAATGGTAGTAGTCTTCACACCACCGGCAGTGCCCATGGGTGATCCTCCGATAAACATCCACAGCAGGGAAATGATCACGGTAGGTGTGGACAAAAGCGACTGATCCATGGTATAAAATCCCGCCGTACGTGTTGTCACTGACTGGAAAAAGGATGCCATGAGCTTTGTTCCCAGTGGTGCCCCCTTCAGCGTGGAAGGGTTTCCGGATTCAAAGACAAATACCAGAAATGCTCCTGAAAATACCAGGATCCCGGTCATCGTAAGGACCAGCTTGCTCTGAAGCCGCAGTACACGAAAAACTCTGGATGGGGAGAGCTCTTTTCTCAGAACCTTGCGGAATTTATCCCACAGATCCCACCAGACGATAAATCCAAGACCTGACACAATGATCAGGCCAATCGTAGTGATATTGACCAGCGGATTGCTCACATATACCGAAAGGCTTGTTTCCCCGAAAAGATCGATCCCTGCGTTGCAGAATGCAGATACCGCCAGAAATATGGCATGCACCAGACCTTTTTTTATTCCAAATTCCGGTACAAAGCAAAACGCATACAGGACCGCACCGATTCCTTCTGCAAGAAACACGCATTTCACCACACTGCGGACTACAGCCACGACTCCACCCATTTCATCCAGGTTGTAGGATTCCTTGATGATCCGCCGGTTTTTCAGGGAAATTTTCCGCCGGAGGCTGATGAATATCATATTCGCCAGTGCGATCAGTCCGATCCCGCCGATCTGTATCAGGCACAGGATAACCGCTTTTCCAATGGGGCTCCACTGGACTGCCATAACAACTGTGGAAAGTCCTGTTACACATACGCTGGTCGCCGCTGTAAAAACAGCATCCGGGAAGGTAACAGCCTGCCCGGGTGCACTGCAGAACGGCATCCACAAAATAAGTCCACCTACAAAAATCACCCCCGCAAAGCCGAGGGCAATTATTTGTGACGTATTCAGTTTATGCAATCCGTCTGAAACTTTTTTCAAGTTCATATTTTTTATTTATTGTAGTTGTGAGAAAGAGAATTGCAAACCTCCCACATGTAGGAATCTACATTCTTCTGCATTGCAAGAGCCTCATTGATGTCAAAATCAACGAACTCACCGTGGCGATATCCAACAACACGGCTGCGTTTACCGGCAACAAGAAGGTCTACTGCAAGAGCACCCATCATGGACGCATATACACGGTCCTTACATGTAGGGCTTCCACCACGCTGCATGTGACCAAGGATCGTTGCACGTGTCTCGATACCTGTTGCAGCCTCGATACGCTTCGCCATAGCCTCTGAATGGCCGATACCCTCAGCATTTACGATGATATGGTGTTTCTTGCCTTTCTTACGGCTCTCTACGATATTGTCAATAAGCTTCTGCTCGTCGTAATCATATTTCTCCGGGATCAGGATATCCTCAGCACCGTTTGCGATACCGCACCATACTGCAAGGTATCCGGCGTTACGTCCCATAACCTCGATGATACTGCATCTCTCATGGGATGTGGATGTATCACGTACCTTGTCAATAGCTTCCATAGCTGTATTTACAGCAGTATCGAAACCGATGGTGTACTCGGTACATGCGATATCAAGGTCAATAGTTCCCGGCAGGCCAATGGTATTGATTCCAAGGTTCGCAAGCTTCTGAGCACCTGCGAAGGATCCGTCTCCACCGATAACAACAAGGCCGTCGATCCCATGCTTTCTGCAGATCTCTGCAGCCTGCTGCTGTCCTTCCTCTGTTCTCATCTCTGCACATCTGGCAGTATAAAGAATTGTTCCGCCTCGTTCAATCGTATCGGAAACGTCCCTTGCTGTCATATCTCTGATCTCTTCATTTAAGAGACCGCTGTATCCTTTATAGATTCCCTTTACGTTCAGTCCGCTGCTTAATCCTCTTCTGACAACAGCACGGATTGCAGCATTCATTCCAGGTGCGTCACCGCCACTGGTCAAAACGCCGATCGTTTTGATTTTGTTCTCTGCCATATTGTTATCCTCCATCTTATGAAACAACCTATTGTAATACACATATTCGGGTATAGTTTATAGCATTTTTATAAGTTTTTCAATACTCTCTCCACAATTTTAACATTGGAACTTCCATATTTTTTACACATGCGCTCCAGCCAGGAATCCTCGATATGGACCTGATAAGCAGGGGGAAGTTTCTTCATTGCCTTGACATCTTTGAGATAAATAACCACCGTGCTGTTTCCTCTGGATTCCATCAGATCGTCTACCAGACCGGTCTCGGCTTTTGCGTACTCTTCCCGGCTTTCAAACTGGAGCCACAGTTCTCTTGGCATATCATCAAAAAGACGGACCTTTTCCAGGATCAGCTTGCTGGCTTTGTCGTCTTCTGCGGATACTCTTCCCTGAATAAAGAGCCGGGCATCTTCATTCAGGAACATCTGGCATTTTTCGTAATCACGTGGAAATACCACAACCTCCACGGTGCCTACCAGATCTTCCACTGTAAGGAACGCCATTACCTTATTATTCTTTGTATATTTTATGGTTTTATCCGTGATCATTCCACCCACGATCACTTTCTGGTTATCGTAAACCTCCGGTATCCCTGTTTCATCATCCGGCTGAAAATCAGAAGTTTTTGCAGAGATCATTTTTTCCATCATATTCCGGTAACGCTCCAGCGGATGACCGCTGAGATAGATGCCGAGAACTTCCTTCTCAAAGGTCAGTATCGTCTCCTTCGGATATTCTGCTGCCTGCGGCATACGGATCTCAAATTCCTTTTTATCTTCTTCAGGCGCAATATCAAAAAGACTCAGCTGTCCCGCCATGGTATGCTTCTTATCCTGGTTGATACTGTCTATGATCTGCGTATAAACCGTCATTTTCTGATTCCGGTTTCCCTCCAGGCAATCCAGCGCTCCGGCCTTGATCAGATTTTCCACAACTCTCTTGTTGATCTGGTCGATATTTCGCTCAATAAATGTTTTCAGGGAGGTATATTCTCCGTGCTCCTCACGCTCCCGCACAATCCCCTCGATTACCGGACGGCCGATACTCTTGATGGCAGAAAGTGCATAACGAATGGAACCATTGTCAACAGAAAAGCCATAAACACCATGATTGATATCCGGCGGAAGGATCCGGATCCCCATCTGGCGGCATACAGAAATATACTCGGCAACCTTGTTCGGCATTTCCACAACGGATGTCATCAGTGCAGCCATAAATTCTACCGGATAGTAATATTTGAGATATGCCGTCTGGTAGGAAACCACTGCATAAGCGGCAGCATGAGACTTATTGAAGGCATACTTTGCAAAATCTGTCATCTCATCGTAGATCTTGTTTGCGATCTCCTCGGAAATACCGTTGGCGATACATCCCGGTACTCCCTCTTCCACGTTTCCGTAAACGAAATTCTGACGTTCTTTTGCCATAACAGAAGCTTTTTTCTTGGACATGGCACGGCGCACCAGGTCACTTCGTCCAAGGGTGTAGCCTGCAAGCTCACGGACGATCTGCATAACCTGCTCCTGGTATACGATACAGCCATAGGTCGGCTTCAGAATCGGCTCCATCTGCGGACAGTCATAACGGATGGTATCCGGACGGTTTTTTCCGCGGATGTACTGCGGAATGAAATCCATGGGACCCGGACGGTAAAGCGAAATTCCCGCGATCACGTCCTCAAGGCTCTGAGGCTTCAGCTCCTTCATGAAGCTTTTCATTCCGGCACTCTCCAGCTGGAACACGCCGTCAGTACGTCCTGTTCCGAGAGAATCCAGTACCTTTTTGTCGTTGTAGTCGATCTTTTGCATATCCAGGAGCATACCGGTACTTTTTTCCACCATTTTCACAGCATTCTGGATAACCGTCAGGGTACGGAGACCCAAGAAATCCATTTTCAGAAGTCCCAGCTCTTCCAGTGTTGTCATGGTAAACTGCGTGACAATGGAACCATCCTGTGCTCTGGAAAGGGGTACGTATTCCGATACATCCTTCTGGCTGATCACAACACCTGCCGCATGCATGGAGGTATGCCTCGGAAGCCCCTCCAGACGTTTTGCCAGATCGATCAGACGATGGATATCGTCCTGTTCCTCGTAAGCCTTGCGAAACTCCGGATTCATTCCCAGTGCCTTGTCAATGGTGATATTCAGCTCCTGTGGGATCATCTTGGCGATGGTGTCCACCTGGGCATAAGGCATATCCAGAACACGGCCTACATCACGGATGACACCGCGGGCTGCCAGTGTACCGAAGGTAACGATCTGAACCACGCAGTCATCACCATATTTTCTTCTTACATAATCAATAACCTCCTGTCTCCGTTCGAAGCAGAAATCCACATCGATATCCGGCATGGATACTCGCTCCGGATTCAGGAAGCGTTCAAAGAGCAGATCATACCGGATCGGGTCCAGCTGAGTGATCCCAAGTGTATAGGCAACCAGGCTTCCTGCGGCAGAGCCTCGTCCCGGACCGACCATGATATCGTTGTCCCTGGCATATTTGATAAAATCCCATACAATGAGAAAGTAATCTACATATCCCATGTTTTTGATCGTAGACAGCTCATAATCCAGGCGCTTTTTCAGCTCCTCTGTTACCGGATGATAACGCTGCTCAAGTCCCTCATGGCAAAGCTTGTTCAGATATTCCCAGGAGGTAAGTCCGTCCGGCACATCATATTTCGGCAGCTTGGTCACACCAAATTCAATCTCCACATGACATCTCTCCGCGATCCTGTGCGTATTTTCCAGCGCTTCCAGCGCATATGGAAAAAGCCTCGCCATCTCCTCCGGCGATTTCACATAATACTGGCCACCCTCATAGCGCATTCTGTTCTCATCGCTGAGCTTTTTCTGAGTCTGCAGACAAAGAAGAACATCATGTGGTTCCGCATCCTCTGCCATAGTGTAATGCACATCATTGGTGGCAACCAAATCGATCCCCGTCTCTCTGTGCATACGGAGAAGCTGCTGGTTTACGGTCTGCTGCTCCGGGATCCCATGGTCCTGAAGCTCCAGAAAGAAATTTCCTTTTCCGAAAATATCCTGGTAACGTAATGCCGCGATCTTGGCATCCTCATACATTCCACGTGCAAGATATCTGGCGACCTCTCCTGCCAGGCAGGCGCTTAAGGCAATGATCCCCTCGTGATATTTTTCCAGAAGCTCCAGATCCACACGTGGCTTGTAATAAAATCCTTCCACAAATGCCTTGGATACAATTTTCATCAGGTTGCTGTATCCCTGATTATTCTCAGCCAGCAGGACCAGATGATAATAGCGGTCATCCCCACTTCCCACTTCTCTGTCAAAACGGGAGCCCGGAGCCACATAAACCTCGCATCCGAGGATCGGATTGATCCCGGCTTCTCTTGCAGCCCTGTAAAAATCGATCACACCATACATAACGCCATGATCGGTGATCGCCGCACTGTCCATACCCAGTTCTTTTACTCTGGCTACATACTCTTTGATCTTATTGGAGCCATCCAGAAGGCTGTATTCTGTATGGACATGTAAATGTGTAAACTCCAAATTTATTCTCCTTATCGTAAAAAACAGGGCTCCGGATCCTCCCCGCTCTGCACTTTTCTCTGAACGTGCCGGAGCGTGTCTGATCCGGAGCCGGTCAACACCTTGTTATTTTTTAATGTAGATCCTCTTGTCACGGATCTCTACTTTTCCTTCCTTCATCAGATGACCGACTGCACGCTTGAATGCGTTCTTGCTGAGGCCAAACTCTCTCTTGATGACTTCCGGTGAGGCATGATCATCAAATGGCAGTACCCCTGCAAATTCCTCGATCACGCTGAATACGCTCTCTGCATCCTCATTGATCTGGATGTAAGCCTTCTGGCGGTCACTGACGTTCATCTTGCCATCCTCCTTCACCTCTGTGACACGAAGATCAAGAATGGCTCCCGGTCTGTACTTGCCTGTTGCCTCCCGTGCCGGGATCAGAGCGGAATATTTATCATCTACCGCAACAAAAACGCCGAAATTCCCACTGATCTCATAGACACGGCCCTTTACCGCATCTCCCGGTACATAGGGAGTTCTGGTGGAAAGATAATGATACACCTTCATGGTTGCACAGAGTCTGCTGCTCTTATCTACATAAAGAGCTACCAGACACTCCTCGCCCTCACGGACCCGGTTGGTCTGCTCATGATACGGAAGAAGAAGATCCTTCTCCAGTCCCCAGTCAAGAAAAGCACCGATCCTGGTGACCTGTTTTACCTTAAGGACTGCGGTCTGTCCCACCTGAAGCATGGGCTCACGGGTGGTTGCGATCAGTCTGTCCTGGGAATCCTTATAGATGAATACTTCGATCTCATCACCTGCTTTGGTTCCTTCCGGTACCTGTTTAGACGGAAGAAGCACCCGCTCATTCTGAGGTGCGTTTCGGTCCTCTCCAAGATATATTCCGAAATCCACGGTTTTTACAACCAGTAATTTCTGTTTTTTACCTAATTCTATCATTCTTACTCCTGTTCCTTAAAACTATATATGATCATTTACTATTTGCTGTCTGTCCTGCATTATAACATAAGAGAATTATTATAGAAAGCACAAAAAAGGCAGCTTCGGAAATTTCTTTCCGTCACTGCCTTTTATTCGCCATTCATGGGGGATCTGCCCCCACATTGGGTCAGTCTGTTATTCTGTAGGCTTCTCAACCGGCATCGGGTTCATCATCTTGATGACAAAAAGTACGATCAGCATCAGCACGATTCCCACCGGAAGGGCGATCCATGCTGTTTTTACAAAGCCTGCAACAATATAAGTTACAAAGGATACTGCCGCAGCCAGGATCGCATACGGAAGCTGTGTGGAAACGTGAGTCACATGATCACACTGTGCTCCTGCGGAAGCCATGATCGTTGTATCGGAGATCGGTGAACAGTGGTCTCCGCAAACTGCACCTGCCATGCAGGCAGACATGGAAATGATCATCATCTCAGGACTGGATTTCTCAAATACCGCAACAACGATCGGGATCAGGATACCAAAGGTTCCCCAGGAAGTACCTGTAGCAAATGCAAGTCCGCATCCAACCAGGAAAATAATGGCCGGAAGGATAACTTCAATGCCACCGGCAACGGAGCGCATTGCTTCTTCTACGAATACCGCTGCACCAAGTGAGTCTGTCATAGCCTTCAGTGTCCATGCAAAGGTCAGGATCATGATCGCCGGTACCATGGCCTTGAAGCCTTCCGGGATGCAGCCCATACAGTCTCTGAAATTGACCACACGGCGAATCATATAGAAAATAATGGCAAATACCAGACCAAAAGCACTTCCCATTGCAAGGCCTACAGAAGCATCACTCTGTGAAAATGCAGTAACAAAATCTGTTCCGCTGAAAAATCCTCCTGTGTAGATCATACTGATGACACAGCAGATAACAAGCACAACGATGGGGATCACAAGATCGATCACCTTTCCTCTCGGATTCGGTGCCCCATCATCCGTTGCATTCTCATACGGTCTTGCAGATGTTGTATAAAGATCTCCGTTCAGAGCATTGATCTCATGTGTTCTCATAGCGCCAAACTCAGTTTTCATCAGTACCATACCAACCATCATCACAATCGTAAGGATCGCATAAAAGTTATACGGGATAGTTCTTACAAAAATCGCAAGTCCATCCTGTCCCTCTACGAATCCGCTGACTGCTGCAGCCCAGGATGAGATCGGTGCGATGATACATACCGGAGCAGCTGTCGCATCGATCAGGTATGCAAATTTTGCTCTGGATACATGATGTCTGTCTGTTACCGGACGCATAACGCTTCCTACAGTCAGACAGTTGAAATAATCATCAATAAAGATCAGAATACCAAGCACAATTGCGGCAAGCTCTGCACCTACACGTGTGTGGATCTTTTTGCTGGCCCATCGTCCGAATGCGGCGGAGCCGCCGGCCTTGTTCATCATACATACCACAGATCCCAGGATTACCAGGAAGATCAGGATACCTACGTTATAGCTGTCAGAAAGAACCTTGATGATTCCTCCCTCAAAAATCTGTGTTACCGTTCCTTCAAATTTAAATCCGGAATAGATCAGTGCTCCTACTACAATTCCCACAAACAGAGAACTGTATACTTCTTTTGTGATCAGTGCAAGGACGATCGCAACAAGAGGTGGAAGCAGTGCCCAGATCGTTGCATACAGAGCAGGCTGGTAAGTCTCCTCCGCATCCGCAGCCAGCACAGTCAGGGGACTTGCCAGTGCGCCCATGAATACCATTGCCATAACAGACAATGCTGTTCCTGCTTTTTTACTCATTTTTCTCCTCCCTTTTCGGGGACAAAAAAACGGAGGCTGTCTCTTCTTAAGAACACCTCCGGTTAAATAATCCTTATTTAACTAATAGCCTGTCAGAAAATCTCCATTCAGCATATTAAATGCAGATCTCCCGAAGTGCTACCGATAGCGCTCCACATCCGTGACAGTACAACGCATATTCTGCGTTATCCCAGCACCCTGTCATCTGGCCTTCCAGAGCACTTCGGCAAATTTTCCTTTCTTTATGAACAGCCTGCCAGGGCCTTGCATCCATAAATACTGATAAAATCCGCGCCTCTATCTTCTTATCCGTGACCGTTTGTCCTCCGCAGGACTTCCCGGCCATCTTTTTTTCTTTATACTGTAGCAGTTTCCGACATAAATATCAAGTAGTTTACACAGATTCCTGCCATTCAGACCAATATTGTTACTTTTCACTCCGTTTTCAGTAACACGCTTCGCGGAATATTACCAGCGAACTGTAATCCAATATTGCCTTATTTACTGCTCATTCAGCAGCCACTTCACATCCACTCCCAGCACCTTTGCAAACACCCGCAGTTCATAATCTGCTACAAAACGTTCTCCTCCTTCGATCCGGCTGATACTGTCACGCTCCAGCATCACTCCTTCCACCTGCATTTTTGCTGCCAGCGCAGATTGCGACATCCGTTTCATATTCCTCATCTGGCGTATTTTTTCTCCGGAAACGTTCTTTTTTCCCTGATAAGTGTATATTTTCATCCTGCCACCTATTTTAATAAATGTGTTAATGTTCTGCATTTTTCTTGACATTAGCATATATTTCGGCGGCACCTGTGTTAAAGGTCAGCAAATCTGACATTTTCTGCATTTTTCGACAAAAAATGCCGCGGTACTGTTCCGCGGCATTTCCACTCAAGCGGATATTGACAATCCACCATCGGGTCAAACTGTTTTTTCTTCTGATCAGTCTTCCTGTCCTACCTGACCATAATATGCATTTGCACCATGTTTTCTGTAGTAATGCTTATCCTGAAGCTCCTGCGGTGCCGGTTTTACATCCGGATTAATCAGCTCGCAGCGAGATGCCATCTTGGCAACCTCCTCAAGAACAACTGCGTTATGAACTGCCTCATGAGCATCCTTACCCCAGGTAAAAGGTCCGTGGTTCTTACACAGCACAGCCGGTACTGCTTCATAATCTTTGTTTTTGAAATAATCAGCAATAAGAACTCCCGTGTTCTTCTCATATGCCTCTTCGATCTCTCTTTTGGTCAGATTACGTACACATGGTACTTCTCCGTAAATGTAATCTGCATGTGTGGTTCCATAACACGGGATCGATCTGCCTGCCTGCGCCCAGCTTGTTGCCCAGGATGAGTGGGTATGTACGATACCGCCGATATTCGGAAACGCTCTGTAAAGAACTGCATGTGTCGGTGTATCAGAGGATGGATTGTATCTTCCTTCTACTTTATTTCCATCAAGATCTACCACTACCATGTCTTCCGGTGTCAGCTTGTCATAATCCACACCACTTGGCTTGATCACAAAAAGTCCCTGCTCCCTGTCGATCCCGCTGACATTTCCCCATGTAAAGGTAACAAGACCATATTTTGGCAGATCCATATTTGCTCTGTAAACTTCTTCTTTTAATTTTTCAAGCATAGCGCGCCCTCCTTTTACGGTATAGTTGTTTCAAAAACGATGTACTAATCTCTACCGCCTATATTTATTTTGTAAACTCAACTACTGCGTAAGGTTCTTTATCCTCCGCGTTGAGAACTACAGCTTCTTTATTTTCTGTCATATATACTTCCGGAATGATAACATTATCCAGTACTGCCTGACGTTTATATTCAGCACGAAGCTGACCAACTTTAAAATCCTCAGGCAGATGATCCGCTGCCATCCGGATATACTGACAGTTGTTCACATGATGATTGGTGTCCAGATGATGCTTCTGTACGGAAAAAGCATTCTGCACTTCCCGTTCCTTCGGAAGCGCGATCTTTCTTGGTGCATAATCCATCTCTATTTTTTCGCCCAAATCATAGGGATCTGTATCTGCCGGTGTCAGCTTTTCCGGAAGACCGGTTTCTGTATTGATAAAAGACCAGTAGGAATTGGCCCATGCCAGCTTCTCACCATCCATTGTCTCAAGAATAAAATTACGCATTCCGATAAATCCACGGAATCCATAAGGAATTGTTGTTACTTTTATATTTTCACCAAGCTTTGGATACCGCTTCATGATCACCTGCCATGCAGAAAGTACCCAGGCTCTTTTCTGTTCCTTTAATACTTCCATACCGACTCCTGTCTGCTCGGATTCAAAGGTACAGCAATCCTGAAAATAATCCAGAACTCCCGGCAGCGTCAGACAGCCATCTTCTCCGATCTCACTGAATCTTACTCGACTCTCAAAACTGTAACTCATTCATGCCTCCTGTCATACTGTCTATACTTTATTGTAACACTTGGCAGGAAGAAACGCACTTGTTTTTTTTGGGGGCGAAGCGGATTGCGAATATCTTCTTATTTTTGAGTACAAAAAAAGTACCTCGCAACTGAGGTACTTAAGAAGCAGGGCTACAAGGATTCGAACCTTGAACTGACGGAGTCAGAGTCCGTTGCCTTACCGTTTGGCGATAGCCCTATGTGTTTTGTTTTTCGCTTGCCTTATCGCTTGCGACGGATGTTATTATATAACAGCTTTTTTGAAATTGCAACCCCTTTTTTTAATTTTTTTTATTTTTTTTCAAAATTTCTTAAACTGCTGTTAAAACTCCTTATTATATGCGGGTTTACGCAGTAAAAAAAATTTTACAATCCACTCCTTTGTGTTATAATAAGCCGTATAATAAAAAGAACGGAAACAACCGTGTATTTCCCTCCGGTCACAATATCCGGAGGCATCCAAAGGAGAACGCTATGCGAGCAAATAACCTTACTCTGCTCACGGACCTCTATGAGCTTACCATGATGCAGGGATATTTCAAAAACCCTACCAACCAGACCGTTGTCTTTGACATGTTCTACCGCAACAATCCGTGCGATGGCGGTTTTGCCATCTGTGCAGGACTGGAGCAGATGATCGAATACATCGAAAATCTCCGTTTCTCAGAAGAAGACATTACCTATCTGAGAAATCTTGGCATCTTTGAGGATGATTTCCTTGAGTATTTGAGCAACTTCAGATTCACCGGTGATATCTATGCAATTCCGGAGGGAACCGTGATCTTCCCGAGAGAGCCAATGGTCAAGGTTATCGCACCGATCATGGAAGCTCAGCTTGTAGAGACGGCCATCCTGAACATTATGAACCATCAGAGTCTTATTGCTACCAAGGCAGCACGTGTATGCCACGCAGCCAAGGGCGATCCCATCATGGAATTCGGTCTTCGCCGTGCCCAGGGTCCGGACGCCGGGATCTTCGGTGCCAGAGCTGCAGTGATCGGCGGATGTGCCGGTACTTCTAACGTACTGACCGGTCAGATGTTTAACGTTCCGGTTCTCGGAACACATGCTCATTCCTGGATCATGAGCTTCCCGGATGAGTACACTGCCTTTAAGACCTATGCGAAGCTTTACCCGAATTCCTGTACTCTTCTGGTCGACACCTACGATGTCCTGAAATCCGGTGTTCCCAATGCGATCCGTGTATTTGAGGAGATGCGTGAGGAAGGTATCCAGCTGAAGAACTACGGAATCCGTATCGACAGCGGTGACCTTGCATACCTTTCCAAAAAAGCTTACAAGATGCTGGCTGCTGCCGGTTTCGATGATGCTACCATCTCCGCCTCCAGCGATCTTGATGAATATCTTATCGAGAGCCTGAAGGCCCAGGATGCCAAGATCAATTCCTGGGGTGTTGGAACCAAGCTGATCACAGCCGATAACAATCCGGCATTCGGCGGCGTATACAAGCTTGCCGCTGTAAAAGACGCTGACAGCGATACCTTCCAGCCGAAGATCAAGCTTTCCGAAAACACAGAAAAAGTTACCAACCCGGGCAACAAGACTGTATACCGTATCTACAGCAAGAAGACCGGCAAGATCAAGGCCGATCTGATCTGCCTTGCAGATGAGAAATTCGATCCGGAAGAAACTATGGTGATCTTCGACCCGGTTGACACCTGGAAAAAGACCAAGGTTCTTGGCGGAACCTACGAACTCCGTGAGCTCCTTGTTCCGGTAATTAAAGATGGTAAGAGCGTTTACAAGTCTCCATCTGTCATGGAACTCCGCGACTACTGCAAACAGGAGCAGAACACACTGTGGGATGAATCCAGACGTTTCGTTAATCCGCAGAAGGTTTATGTAGATCTCTCCCAGTCACTCTATGACATGAAGAAGGCTCTCCTGGAAGAAATGAGTGAAAAAGAGCTCTGATAAACAGAAATAAGCATTCATAAACCCTCCTTTCTTATCATAAGCTTATGGATAAGGAAAGGAGGGTTTTTATTGCACAGAGAATTTTATACCCGGCTGATCAGCAGGGAGCATCCTCTGCCGGAAGCTTTTGTGCCGGAACATCTTATCGATATCGGACTTCCATTTGAAGCAGCACCGGGAGATCCGAAGCGGCTTCTGGAGTATCAGGCTGCAAAAGCCGCTTCCCAGCTTTTCCATGCCTGTCACAGATGCGGTCTGAACCTGTGGGCAGTTTCCGGATATCGTTCCTACCAGCGACAGAAGGAGCTTTTTACAGGAAGTCCTTTCGTTGCAGAGCCAGGAACAAGTGAGCACCAGAGCGGACTTGCTCTGGATGTATCCTGTCCTTCCATCCATATGGAGCTCACCGAAAGGTTTTCCACAACAGGAGAAGGCCGCTGGCTGAAAAAGAACGCTCCGCTCTATGGTTTTATCCTCCGGTATCCCAAAAGCAAAGAGGAGATCACCGGCATCCCTTACGAGCCATGGCACATCCGCTATGTGACCAAACCTCTGGCTTCCTGGCTCACTATCACAAATCTGACTCTGGAAGAATACCACTGCTTTCCTTCCCGGTGTCCGCACCCTCCCTGATCTGCTGCTCCTGGCATCTGCATCTGATGTTTATATCTTGATCTGCACACATTTTTCTGTACATCTGATGCACTTTTACTGCTCCATCTGTCTGCCAAGAAAACCGGCTGCTGTGCGGATAAGGGCACGTTCTGTGTCTCCCAGTGCTGTTTTTTCACTTTTAGTCAGAAGGATCACTGCTCCAATGGCGTCACTCGCACACAGGATCGGCTGTATCATTTTCTGGCAAAATGAATCCATAGCGTCGGAAATGACTGATATATTTTCCCTGCTGTCCTGACTGACCATTCTGCCTTTCCTGCCGGCAATGACTGCATCCAGATCAGAACTGATCTCTTTTCCTTCCAGTTCCCGGCTTCCGCTGCCGCATGCCGCCACGACCTGATCACGATCTGTAATACAGGCAGTCAATCCGGTGGTCTGTACCAGCGCTTCCGCATATTCCGCAGCAAACGTATTCAGCTCTCCAATGGGCGAATATTTTTTCAGGATGATCTGTCCTTCCCTGTCTGTAAAAATCTCCAGTGGCGTTCCTTCCTTGATCCGCAGTGTCTTTCGTATCTCTTTTGGAATCACAACCCTGCCCAGATCATCGATCCTGCGAACAATTCCCGTTGCTTTCATCTTCCTGAATTCCTCCTGTATTTTCTGTTCATTGTACGTCAATGTTATGTTAACTATTTGTTTTTCATATGGTTATTATGCGAAAAACTGGGAGAAATATGCATAAAAATCTCTTATTTATCTGTCGCAGGAGCCGCATTGTCGTATGCCTGCTGCAGAAATACTTCCTGAGAATTAAGCGGAGCATTATCGGATGATTCGATCTTATAAATTCCCTTATTGTTCATGCTCCTTGCTTTTCGATTATCACTGAGCATTGTCACAAACATTTCCTGGATCTGCATACGGATATCCGGATCCTCGATAGGTGCCGCAACTTCTACACGACGAAGAGTATTTCTTGTCATAAAGTCCGCAGAAGAAATATAGATCTTTGCTCTCTCCTGTGTTCCGAAAATATAAATGCGGGAATGTTCCAGAAAACGTCCTACAATACTGATAATGTGGATATTTTCTGTCTGTCCCTTTACTCCCGGGATCAGACAGCAGATACCACGGATTACCATATCAATGTGTACTCCTGCACAGGATGCTTCTACAAGCTTGCTCATAATACGTTTATCTGTCAGAGAATTCATTTTCAAGCCAATATATGCCGGTTCTCCGGCCTTCGCATGCTCGATCTCCTCATCGATCATGGCAAGCACTTTGTTCTGAAGACATCTTGGTGCCACAAGAAGATACTCCATATCTTCAACGGTTTCTCCCATTGCCAGTGCCTGGAACACTCTGGCCGCCTCCATACCGATCTTCGGATCCGCAGTCATCAGAGAAAGATCTGTATACAGACGAGCTGTTTTTTCATTGTAGTTTCCCGTTCCGATCTGTGTATAATATTCCACATTTCCATCTTTTTTCTTCATGATCTGGCAAAGCTTGGAATGTACCTTATAACCATCCAGACCGTAGATCACGTGACAGCCCGCATCCTCCAGGAGCCGGGACCATCCAATATTGTTTTCCTCATCAAAACGCGCCTTCAGCTCCACCAGAACGAAAACTTCCTTTCCGTTTTCTGCTGCTTCGATCAGAGCCTCCACAACCTTACTCTGTTTTGCCACACGGTAGAGTGTCATCTTAATGGAAACTACAGCCTCATCATTGGCAGCCTCATGAAGCATTGTAAGAAACGGCTTGATGCTTTCATATGGGTAGGAAAGAAAACGGTCCTTTTTCGCGATCTGGTCAAGGATCGGTTCGTGATTGTTAAACAGAGGAGACTTCTGAGGAATTCTTTTTTCATAAAAAAGCTCTGTTCTTTTTCTCAGGCCATCCTGGATCTGGAATACAAAAGAAAGATCCAGTGGTATATCTCCCCGGAATACATAATTCTTGTCCACTTCCAGATACTCGCAAAGTGTTTCAACAACATCTCCGTCCATTTCTCTTGACAGCTCCAGACGGATCGGTGCCAGTTTCTTTCTTGCCTTGATCAGTTCTACCATAAACTCACGGTAATCCAGATCTTCATCATAAAGAGCATCTGCGTCAATATCCGCATTTCTGGTAATACGAAGCAGGGACTTTGCCTTGATGTGATAGCCCTTGAAGATTTTTGAAACAAAGTGAAGGATCAGCTCTTCAGACAACATGTAGGTGCCGGTTTTTCCCGGAACCGGGATCAGACGCTGGATACCTGCACTGCTGCACGGAATGATACCCAGCTTTTCTTTTCCTTTTTTTGTTTCCAGAACTACTACCGCATAGATCTCCTTATTCCGGAGAAATGGAAACGGCTGTCTTTTTCCGACGATAGACGGAGAAATAACCGGAGCCACCTCTGCTTCAAAATAGCGGTCCAGATAATTGCGATCCTCTTTTTCGATCTTATGGAAATTCAGCATATGTATGCCGTATTGTTCCAGCTTTTCCATGATTTCTTCATAAACTGCATCTCTTTTCCGATTCAGCTTTTTTGTTCTGGCAAGGATCGCATCCAGCTGTTCTTCCGGTGTCATATTGGTTTTATTTTCACGGATATCCTTTGCCAGAAGCATCTGATCCACCAGAGATCCCACACGTACCATATAAAATTCATCCAGGTTGCTCTGATAGATGGATGCAAATGTAAGACGTTCACACAGCGGATTTTCCGGATTCTCAGCCTCCTCGAGTACTCTTTCATTAAACTTCAGCCAGGATAATTCCCTGTTCATGTATATTGTATCTGCCATTTTTTCCTCCTGCGCCGCCATATATTTTCTTTTTCGGCCGACTTTATCTGTAATTATCCGTATCGTATCAAGCGGGCATTCAGATTTTGCCTGACTGCATGTTCATGAATGCCCTCTCTTCACGGTTTGCATACAAGTATACTGATCGAATGTTTATTCCATAACAAGACTTTGTAAAATCCTGATAAAATTTTTTTTCGAAAATAGGGGTTGCATTTTTGAATAATAGTGGTATAGTATTCGTATACTTGATATGTAGTTTTGAATACTACATGTTATTTTATCAGTTTCTACATTGTTGTATCATAAACTGTCGCAATGATCCATCATTGATGAACTGATCATGAAGTTGTCCATATGATATAAACAGCAGTTTTTTTTGCAGGAGGTGTTTTTATATGAAATTTAGATTAAAAGATCCGGGAAGCGCCATAACCCACGGAATCGGCATGCTTCTTGCCGTGGCCGGAGCCACTCCGCTGATCGTGAAGGCGGCCAGAAGCGCAGACGTTCTCCATGTTTTTGCAGTAAGTGTTTTTATCCTTACCATGATCCTTCTTTACCTGGCAAGCACACTTTACCATTCCGTAAACTCTACAGCCAAGGTGAACCGCCGTCTGAAAAAAATGGATCACATGATGATCTTTGTGATGATCGCCGGCAGCTACACTCCTGTATGCCTGATCGTTCTCCACGGACGCATCGGCTATATCCTCTGTGCCCTCGTATGGACTGTTGCCATCATCGGAATGATCCTCAAGGGCTGCTGGATCAACTGCCCGAAATGGCTTTCCTCTGTGATCTACATTGGAATGGGCTGGCTGTGTGTACTTGCTTTTGTTCCGATTTTCCACAATCTGCCCCGCGCAGGCTTCGGATGGCTCCTTGCCGGCGGTATCATCTATACCATCGGCGGTGTGATCTATGCTCTGAAGCTTCCGATCTTCAATGCGAAGCATAAGAATTTCGGTTCCCACGAAGTATTTCATGTTTTTGTGATGCTGGGAAGTGTGTGCCATTTTGTTGTAATGTATTTCTTCGTAGCCGGTATGGCGATCCACTGAGTTACTCTGTAGTCAGATAGATAAAAGCCTCCTCGGATACCTGCAAAACTTAAAGCCCCGGAACACGGGCAGACCTCAGGAAGTCGAAGTTATGACTTCTCTGAAGCTGCCTCGTGTTCCGGAGCTTCTTATTATACCTGATCCGGCCTGTGATCCCGATGATCTCAGCCGATGGTCAGTGTGGAAAGGCCACTGCAGTTAAAATATGCAAATGCGCCTATAGTCTGAACGCTGTCCGCAATGTCAAGCTTTACAAGATTTTCGCAGTCTGCAAATGCATAAGCTCCGATGCTGGTAACACCTTCCTCGATCCGGACCTCTGTTATCTGGTCGCGGTATCCATTCCAGGGGACTTCTTCCTCATTTTTCCATTCATTCATAGCTCCCTGTCCTGTGATCTCGAGAACTCCGTTTTCATCAAAGCTCCAGGATACGGTATTCTCCTCCGCTCCGCAAAAACCGCTCTTTTCTCCTGCCGGATCGGTTTCTGTTTCCATATCTTCCGATGCTGCGTTCTCCTCAAATGCTGCTTCCGGCTGATCTTCCTGATCATCCGGGAGCATTTCCTGCGGAATGTCCGCTTCTTCATTTTCCGGAAGCTCTGTTTCTTCCGGTATTTCTGATGTATCCTGTGTCTCCGGATCATCCGGTACCTCTGAAACGTCCGCTGTTTCCGAGTCATCCGGTGCTGCCGGTTCATCTGACATGTCTGGTGTCTCTGAAATCTCAGATTTATTTCCCGGTGCTGCGTCAGGAAGTTCTGCCGCGTCCATTGCCTGGCCTTCTCCTGTTTCAGTCCCTGTAACGGATTCTGCCGACGGATCTGTCACTGTATCCGATACAGCTTCTGCTGACTCCTCCGCACTGAATGTATCTGCCGCAAAAGCACTTTCCATCCATATCCCGCAGGTCAGCATACTGACTGCTGTAAGCCCTGCAAGTATTTTTTTATTTATCCTCATTTCCATGCCTCTACTTTCTGATCCTTACTGCTTTTACCTTGCTCCAGGAAGAATAATATTTCTTTGTTCCTGATTTTTTGTATGTGCGGATCCTTACGTAATACGTTTTGTTTTTCTGAAGTTTTGTCAGCGTGTATTTCGTTTTGGATACCCCGGACAGTGTTTTTTTGCTGCCGGATCTGAAATTTTTGTTTACGGAATACTGGATCTCATATCCGGTCACGTATCGGTTTTTCTTCCATGTGATCTGCGCTTTTCTGCCTGACAGATTCTTTGCCGTCGTCAGGGTAATTCCTGCTGGATTCACTGTGACTGTAATACTCTTTGTGGCGGCATTATATCCTGCTGTGGCGGAAGAACGGATCGTGATCCTTGCACTGCCGGTGAATTTTGCCGCAATGGTAATCCTTCCTTGTTTGTCTACCTTTACAGATTTACTGCTGGAAGAATATTTCAGCGGAGCTTTTCCAGAAGCTTTTGCATTGATGCTGATCTTTCTGGCTTTTGCATACCAGGTTCGCCGGATATTGGATGCTTTGATGGTATTGCTGCGTTTCGTTACTTTGATGGTACAGAATGTAGAACCGGAGGTATAATTGGTTCCCTTTGCAGCGTATGCCATGATCGCCGCGGTTCCTCCGCCTTTGATAGTTACTTTACCAGTGGTCGGATCTACGACAGCAACTTTAGGATTGCTGGAGCTGTAGGTTATGGTTCCGTCTGTTGTTTTTTCAGACAGTACACAAAGGAATGGTTTTGTGCCGTATTTTACAGTTATTGTTTTTTTGTCAAATTTCAGGCTCGGCGCTGTCTGTTCGATGAGGAATCCTGCTTTATAGATTCCGCTGTAATTTCCGGCTCCTGTGATCTCCAGTTCTGCATTTCCCGCATTGGTGTTATTGCTGCATTTTACGGTGTAATCTGTGTTTTTCTGCAGTGTATAGTTTCCATCCATGATGACCATTTCCGGTGTTTTTTCGGTTCCGTCATAGGTGTATTTCTGCTCTGCGATCCTGATATCGCACAGTGCAAGGCTTCGTTTTGCCGGACTACCTGTTTTTGGATCCCATGGTACCCAGGTAATATTTCCACCGTAATCCCGGAGGATATCCAGGGACCAGGTTTTGTCTGTGTATGGATAGTATACAGTTGCAGTTACATTTTTGAAGATGTTATTTCCGAGTTTCGGGCTGTTGCCGTAGAAAT
The DNA here is from genome assembly GCF_020553125.1 of Blautia sp. MSK20_18. Lineage (NCBI taxonomy): Bacteria > Bacillati > Bacillota > Clostridia > Lachnospirales > Lachnospiraceae > Blautia > Blautia sp. MSK20_18. The sequence goes on along the minus strand of NZ_JAJCGR010000011.1, from coordinate 6,165 downwards.
AGATATTCTGCAGATTTTTGCTGTCTGCAAATGCGTTGTCGCCTATTTCTGTTACGTTTTCTTTGATATTCAGATCCACCAGGTTTGTACAGTTGCTGAATGCCCCCGGTTCGATCACAGTTGCATTTTCCGGAAGTGATCTTCTGATCTCAAAGGTTATTGTAGTCGTTCCTGTATAGTCGCTGTCGGTTTTTGCGATCACGGTGATCTTTGCTGTTCCCGGATTTACATTATCTGCGAAATATACCTGGTAGTCTTTTCCTTCTGTCAGTGTTTTTTCGTTGTAAGTGATGGTTACTGTCGGTGTTTTTTCGGTTCCATCATATACATAGGTCTGTTCTGACAGCTGAATGCTGCAGGCTGACAGATCGATCTTCGCTTTTTCCAGTATCGGAAGCTGGCGGTATTCTTTGTGTGATGCATTTCTTCTGCAAACTCTTTCCGCCTGTCCCGGTTCTGTATAAGTTGCAGCCTTTATTGTTTTCCACTCTCCGTAATCATGTCCTAACGCTGCTATTGTGGTCTGGGACTTGAGTACGGTTCCGCAGACGCTGCAATGACTTCCTTCGGTTTTTCCGGTTGTCTCGCAGGTGGCTGCTACCGCCGCGTCTTTCACTGCCTTGTGTCCTGCGGCTGCGATCGTTTCTGTTCGTGTTTTCTTGCAGCGGGTACAAGTGTAGGTCTTTGTTCCGGCTGTGGTGCAGGTTGCTGCTTTTGTTACCTTTCCTCCGTCCCAGCTATGGCCGAGTGCTGCTGTAGTGGTCTGAGCTTTGATTACTGTGTTGCAGACGCTGCAGTGGCTTCCTTCTGTCTTTCCGGTTGTTTCACAGGTAGCTGCTACTGCTGCGTCTTTCACTACTTTGTGACCTGTGGCCGCGATCGTTTCTGTGCGTGTCTTTTTGCAGTGGGTACAGGTGTAGGTCTTTGTTCCGGCTGCGGTGCAGGTCGCTGCTTTTGTTACTTTTCCGCTGTCCCAGCTGTGACCAAGCGCTGCTGTTGTGGTCTGGGACTTGAGTACGGTTCCGCAGACGCTGCAGTGACTTCCTTCGGTCTTTCCTACGGTCTCACAGGTGGCTGCTACTGCTGCGTCTTTCACTACTTTGTGACCTGTTGCTGCGATCGTTTCTGTGCGTGTTTTCTTGCAGCGGGTACAGGTGTAGGTCTTTGTTCCAGCTGTGGTGCAGGTCGCTGCTTTTGTTACTTTTCCGCTGTCCCAGCTGTGACCAAGCGCTGCTATTGTGGTCTGGGCTTTTATTACGATTCCGCAGACACTGCAGTGACTTCCTTCGGTTTTTCCTGCGGTCTCACAGGTAGCTGCTACTGCTGCGTCTTTCACTGCTTTGTGGCCTGTTGCTGCGATCGTTTCTGTTCGTGTTTTCTTGCAGCGGGTACAGGTGTAGGTCTTCGTTCCGGCTGCGGTACAGGTCGCTGCCTTTGTCACTTTTCCACTGTCCCAGCTGTGGCCAAGCGCTGCTGTTGTGGTCTGAGCTTTGATCACTGTGTTGCAGACACTGCAGTGACTTCCTTCGGTTTTTCCGGTTGTCTCACAGGTGGCTGCTACCGCTGCGTCTTTCACTGCTTTGTGACCTTCCTTAACAACAGTTCTTGTTCCGAGTTTCTTTAAAGTGCCACCGCTTCCGGTGCCTGAATTATCAGCATACATCACCCAGATTTCCAGAGTATTATTTCCTTCCTTCAAGCTGCTTCCGGAAATCTTCACTTCATATGCCCTGGCATTCGGGATTGTCTGTGTAGTGGCATTCGCGGATGTAGTATAACTGATTCCATTTACCACATATTTAAAAAGTGAAATCTCTTTTGAACTGTCTCCGGCCCATCCTTTAAAGATAACCTCATCACTGTCCTTACAGCTGATCTTCGTATTATCAGCCGGTGAAAGGATCTCGTCACCAAACTGTACTTCCTCCGAAGTATCATCATAAAATTCCACACTTACCGTATAAGACTTCTTTGTAACCCCATCCGGTGCTGTAAGCGTATATACAACCGGACTGGTAAAATCATGCGTCGAACCATTCCAGAAGTCTGAAGAAAGTCCAGTTCCCATACCTGAGCCATAATCAATCGAAGGCTTCAATTTTGTAACATTCGTCCCCTTCGGCACCCGAAGAACGATCGTATCCTCCCCGATCGCACCGATAACATCCTGCTTCAGTCCAGGATTTTCCACCTTCTTAAGCACAAAACTGTAAAATGCAGCCTGATCAGAAGGAACCACATGGATCGTCACAGTCACCTGAATACTCTCCTGTGTCTCTGTATCGCTGATCTTATACTGTGAACTGTAATCTCTGGCTGACGCCGTAACAACACCCGTATAGCCAAAAGCATTATATTTTTCTCCGGGCAGATTCGTGCGTGTCAATCCTGCCGGCAGCTTTTCCTCAATTACTGTAGTCGCATACGTTCCACTTCCACCAGTCACATTATCTGTGCACGGATACTGCGCCGCACTTTTTCCTGCACTGACATACAAATCCAGTGCCGGTACAGTCAGCGGACTCCGCACCGTGATCGTCGATGACGCCACAACTACCGAGCCATACTCTGACGGCAGTTTATCCGTCGCATAAAATACGATCGTACTTCCGCTGTCATCACTTTCCAGAACCTTATCTGCTGCAACCGTTGTAAAAGATCCATTCTTTCCAAAAGCAACATGAACACCATATTTCTCCAGCTCATCCGCTTTAAATATCGGAGTCTGCGTCCCATCATTATATGTGATCTGCAGTTTCACACCGGACAGATCCAGCGTGTTCCCAACTGTAAACTGAGTTTTTGCCGGTGCTGCAAGCACGGAAAGCTTCTTTGCTTTTCTGGCTGTTACCGTAATACTTACCGGAATTTCTTTTCCAAAATAATTGAATATCACGGAGGTATCCTCAGACTTCAGCGGACCTGTTTTATCATAGGAAAAGCCACTGTAAATATATACATAACGTCCACCTATTGTGGCAAAAAAGCTGGCGCCTGAAGGATCAAACTTCTGGTTTTCACTGTATGTCGTCTTCGGATGACCGGAAAGCACAATACTTGTAATATCACTGGCAGATGGTTTTTCGACTGTCATCGACCAGCTGGTCTGTTTTCCCTTATAATTGATCGTCAGTTCCCTTGTCCCCGTTTCCGAATTTTCAAATCCGGCGATCATATCCTTCGTGATCGTTACTGATGTAGAATTATTAACAATAAGCCTTCCCCAATACGCCGGAACTTCTCCCACGTAACATTTTGTCGGTACACCGGAAACAGACAGCGATCTGATCGCCGATGCATCTGCACGTTCCGGCAGTCCATCCTTGGAAATCTGCCAGTCTCCGTCAAAGCTCCAGCCTTTATATGAGTTCGGATTCTTCATCTGCTCTGCTGTAAGAACACCGCCTGTTGTAAGCGTCTGTTCCGTGTTTGTCCCGATGAGCGCTCCCTGGCCGTTTTTACCATAACAGTCCGAAACATGTCCATTCAGACCGATAGCAGAATTGAGTACATTTGCATTTACCTGTGCACAGATCTGACCTGTAACTGCTGTTCCGCCAGTCACGCGAAGCGTACCTGTAAAAGCACACTGTTTCACATATCCGCCCATGTTTCCAAACTGTTCGATCCGGCCGGCAATGCCTCCAAGGTAAACCTGATAAGAATTTCCGTTAGCCTGTGTGACAGAAAGATTTCCTCCTGCAACACATTTTTCAATAGTACCAATGTTTACTCCTGCGATACCACCAACATAGCTGTCTGTAGCTGTCATGGATATGGAAATATTTACTCCGGACGAACAGCCGCTGATAGTACCGGCCACCTCATTCTCTCCGACAATCCCGCCAAAAGCCGGATGGCTCATGGAACTGGTGGATCCCATATGTCCTGTTACCGTTCCGGTTACCTTGCAGTCCTGGATCTTACCGGTATTATACTGTGCCACAACACCATGGATATCATGACTGTCATAATCAAAATCCGCAACAATATTCAGATCCTTTATCGTTCCTGCATTCTGCTGGATCAGAGGTTTTTGGAGACCGGTTATTGTGAAACCGGCTCCGTCCAGCGTTCCGCTGAAATACGATGCCGAAAAATTTGTCCTTCCGTCTGTACTGATATTTTTTGTCAGACGATAGTATGCTCCCTGGTTCGCCTGGATCAGATTAAGATCATCGATCGAAGATATCTTATATGGATTTGCAGATGTACCATCTCCCTCTGCCGGTGCAAGGGAAGCGCTTCTGCTTCCAATGATACGATAAACAATCCCTGCGGAGCCATCCGTCGGAACGGTAAACTTACCGTTCGACAGCTTCACCAGGATTGCCGATGCTGCCGGCAATGTATGGTTTTCATTGCTGTCCCCTGCATAAACCGGAAATGTCGCTGCCTTTGCCGCAGCAATGGTATCCCCGTAAAAGCTGTATTTACCGGAGCTCTCACCGGCTACAACTGCCGTATAAAAATCCGCCATAAGCTCCTTAAAAGAAACTCCGGTTACTTTCTCCAGATATTGCTCACAGCTGAGAGAAGAAGCATCGATCGTATAAAACTTTGGAAGCACCTTCATAGGCTGATAGCTTCCTGCCATCCGGTCGATAACATATCTTACAAAAAGATACGGCATTCCATAGTCCTGTGCATTGTCATCCCGGTAATTCTCGTAGATCAGCGAAGCCCCTGAACGGATGGCCGTATTACTTCCAATACCATTCAGCCAGCCGCTGCTGTCCGTTCCTCCCCAGAGATAGTCCATGACAGCCACTGCAAGACCCTCATTCAGCCACGAATATCTGCCGGTACTCATAAATCCGGTTTTCAGCCAGAGGATTGCATGCTGTCCCTCATGAACAAGAAGGCCATTTCGCTTTGACATCTCCCCCGAAACATAAGAAGATGCTGACGGTGTGTTGATATGGATCGCTGTGATCCCTTCATCATACATATACATACCGCTGGCGCTGCTTAAAGACTCCAGCAGGATCGACAGCTTGCCTGAGCCATCCTGTGCCGGAAAATCACCTGCACAAAGCTGGTTAAGGATACGGTAAGGCTGACCATCGTAGACAGCTGCCATATCCGCAGCGATCAGAGATGTTTTCCCTGCGGTATCGTAATCTGCCTTCAGGGTCTCATCCATCCACACATAGCAGTGTTCCCCAACTCCGATGCAGACATATGTTTTTCCATATGTATCATGGCCGTTAGTTCTATAGATGTACTTTTTTTCACCTACCTGATAGGTGGTCGCCGCAGCCTGTACAGCAGTCAGCATCGGTTGGTCATCCTGCATGTATGCCTGCAGCTGATCATCCTCCAGACTCTGTACCTGCCCCACATCTGCTGCCTCTCCCGCAGTTCCCTCTGTTGCCGCCTGCGCCGATGCATTGCTTCCACCCTGCACGACTGCATAATCTTCTGCTTCAGAGTCCGACGCCTGTGCCGATGTCCCGTCAAACTGCAAGGTTCCCGTATTTCCGGGATTTGTGGTATCTGTGTTAATGATAACTGCATATTTCCCGGAAAATGTTTCTCCTGGCTTACCCTCCTGAACTGCTGCAAAAACCTCTGTTCCACAAAATAACCCCAGAAACAGAAAACAGCACATAAGCCGGAGACAAAAATCTTTTGTCTTTTTCATCCTCTTTCCTTTCCTCTTCTCAGCTGACTGAGTTCTTTGATTTTTGTGTTTATTCTACCATGTTCGCAATATTCGCACAATTCCAAATATTTGATTTTTATTATCATAAAGCGTCTTTTTCTGCCTCCGTTGCAGTTGCCCGCCTGCCGTGTATACACAAAAAGAGCGAAAAGCTCTGATATTGGTATCGTGCAGAACTTTTCGCTCTTTTTGAGCTACTCTATAAACTTTTAGCCTATCTGATTTTTATTTATATTTTTCTTCAGTTCATCCAACTGCTCCTGCTCAAGCCCTGTAACTTCTCGAATTTGAGTATCCGTAAATTCTTTGAGTTTCAGCATACTAACTGCGGTTTGGATAATTCCCTGACTAAGCCCATTGGCATACCCCTCTTCCATGCCTTCCTCACGGGTCTGTCTCATATGCCGTTCTTCGTCGTACTCATATATACTCACTTTCTTCGCCGTTACTGAAAACTTATAAAAAGTTATAAACTTCTATGTTTCATTCCTACTTCA
>NZ_JAJCGR010000107.1:0-330 GCF_020553125.1 Blautia sp. MSK20_18 | reverse complement strand
TCTGAACCAGATCTTCAACAAGTTCCTGCTGTTCGGATTTTTCAGTATTATCAATAATCTCAATCTCACAATTATAAAGCGAAGCGATATATTCTATCAATTCAAAACCAAATCGCAATAGCCGATCTTTATATAAAACAACAACCTTTTCAACCTGATTTTGAGATATTCGCCTGATCAATTCCTGGAGTCCTTTTTTTCTTATAATTAATTCCGGAACCGATATCACTTATTATCTCAAATGGCTGTCCTTTTGCCAGAAGATATGTCTTAACATTATCAATCTGTCGTTCCAGATCATCTTTCTGTTTATGGCTGGAAACGCGACAA
>NZ_JAJCGR010000106.1:0-359 GCF_020553125.1 Blautia sp. MSK20_18 | reverse complement strand
AAATATGAACACAACATATAAATCAAACAACAATGTCGTCTATTCCTGTAAATACCATGTAGTATGGTGTCCAAAGTATAGACGAAAAGTATTAATTAATGGTGTGGACGTCCGGCTGAAGGAGCTGCTCACAGAGTATGCTGCAAATCTTTCTGTAGACATTCTGGAAATGGAGATCATGCCAGATCATGTTCATATGCTTTTGGAAGTAGATCCTCAGTTTGGCATCCACAAAGCTGTAAAGTCATTTAAAGGCTATACGTCCAGAATTTTAAGACAGGAATTTCCCTATCTTAAAACGAAAATGCCGACTCTCTGGACAAACAGCTATTTTGTATCGACGGTGGGCGGTGCTCCGC
>NZ_JAJCGR010000105.1:0-363 GCF_020553125.1 Blautia sp. MSK20_18 | reverse complement strand
TGCAGTACCGTAAGGTGTTTGCCAATGCAGTAGTGGGAGAAGCAAGAATCCCCCTACTTTAGCTGTGGGGAGTGTCAAATCAGGGGAAAATCGAAACGGACAGATTGGCTGGTAAAAAATATTCTTGCAAAGAAAGGGTGGTTTTCTCCACCGTTTCAGACGGAGAAAGAGCTGAGAGATATCCTTCAAAAACTATATAAAGAAACGGATATCCATGTTGACGGTTCTATGGTATATTTCCGTTGTGTGAAGTAATGCAATGATGCTGGATTTATAATAAAGTTTCAGATAATAAGTCTGGAACTTTATTTTTGTGTGCGCCCGGCGGCGCACGTTTCTAACGGGGGCAAGTCCCGAATCCGC
>NZ_JAJCGR010000104.1:0-376 GCF_020553125.1 Blautia sp. MSK20_18 | reverse complement strand
TCCGGGATTTCACGCTCTGCATTGGTCAATCCGTCATCCCATTTCTTAGTAATGGTCACGGTATCGGTCGTCTTATTATCCTTGAAGTCGTAAATACCTTCTCTGCTCTCCTCACCCGCTTCAGCATCGCCCTCTTTGCTGCCCGCTTCGTTCGTTTTATCTACGCCATCTTTACTCCTGGTACCCCCCCCGAAATATTCTGACTATTCTGATTACTTACATCTGCGGCATAAGCCCTGACCACCAGCCCATGCCCGCTTCCAGGCAGCATCGCTGCACCGGCCATCACCGCCGCATCCAGTGCCATCCCAGCAGCCATCTTTTCAAACATACATCTGTTTCTCATTTTATTCCTCCTTCTGAATCAATCTGTATA
>NZ_JAJCGR010000103.1:0-383 GCF_020553125.1 Blautia sp. MSK20_18 | reverse complement strand
TTTACTCAAGACAACCGTTTGGCTATCTCTCGTTTTTACTGCTTTTGGTTTGTTTAAACCGTTCTTTAAATGTAAAGAAATTTTCGAGAATCGTATGTGTTTCACTGTTTAGTTATCAAGGTTTGTTGTGTCTGTCTCTCAGACAGCTCGTTTATTTTATCTCATCTCTTTTTGTTTGTCAAGCACTTTTTTGAGTTTTTTTCAAACATTTTTGAGTTAAGATTTTGTTGTCGTTTCGTTGGCGACTTGGATACTTTATCATATCTTCTGTCTTTTGTCAACTGTGAATTTCATTTTTCTGAAATTCTTTTTAATTGTTTGTTTTTTGAAAACAATTATTTGCGACAGCTCAGTTATAATACCACTGGGAGTTATTCTTGTCA
>NZ_JAJCGR010000102.1:0-397 GCF_020553125.1 Blautia sp. MSK20_18 | reverse complement strand
GGTTTTGATTTTTTGTTCCATCACTTCATCTAATAATTCGTTCCACTTTTTACGATTGTAATTAAGGCCACTTCCATAATCTTCAATACACTGGTCTACAATAATACCTTTGGCATTACAAAACTGTCGTAAAAATGCAACCTGGTTTTGTAAATCATCTTTTTGATTTCTTGTAGATACCCTGGCATAAATAACTACCTGACGTTGGTCATCTTCAGTACTTATTCCTTTGAATTGCAGATATTGGTCATAAGTGTAATAACGTCTATCAGTTGGAGTTCGGTTTGCCTTTAGAGTTCCGTCTCTATCCCAACGCTGTAATGTTTTTACAGATACACCTAACAGTTCAGCAAAATCTTTTGGCTTGTAATTTGTGATATTTGATGTGTTCATAATA
>NZ_JAJCGR010000101.1:0-493 GCF_020553125.1 Blautia sp. MSK20_18 | reverse complement strand
AGATATTACGATAAAGAGATTGCAAGGATACAGTCCCAGTGGGCAAGAACTCAGGCGGAGCATGGAGTAAAATATCCGAAATTATCCAAACATGCGCAAAGGCTATATCAGAGTAAACGAAATCACATCCATGATTATCTTCATAAAGTCACACGCTGTATGACCATGTATTGCAAACTGCACAACATCCACACAGTCATCATTGGCGATTGGACCAATATACGAAAAGACAAGGACTTTGGAGATAAGACGAATCAGAAACTCCACAGCCTGCCATTTAAACAACTGACAAACATGCTGGCTTATAAACTGGCTTTGGAAGGAATCCGCCTGGAAATAATCAGCGAAGCATATTCCAGTCAGACAAGTCCATTGGCTCCAGATGTCAGCCGGAGATATGCGAAAAAGTCGAATCGTGTGGAGCGTGGATTATACATAGATAATGATTTTGCCTGGAATGCAGATTGCGTTGGAGCATTCAACATATTGCGAC
>NZ_JAJCGR010000100.1:0-509 GCF_020553125.1 Blautia sp. MSK20_18 | reverse complement strand
TGTGTTCTCTTGCAGGTTGTACGGACTTCGTAAGTATAAAAAACAAATAGAAAGGGATGTGGAAATTGCTAAAGAGCTTCAAGACGGAAATAAATCCGTCAGAGGAACAGAAAGTCAAGATTCATAAGACGATAGGAACTTGTAGATTTATTTATAATTTCTATCTTGCCCATAATAAAGAACTTTACAACAACGGTGAAAAGTTTATGAGCAGTAACAGGTTTAGAGTCTGGCTTAACAATGAATATCTTTCTGAGCATCCGGAGTATTCGTGGATCAAGGAAGCTTATTCAAAAGCAGTAACACAGTCAGTAAATAATGGACAAACTGCTTTTACAAGATTTTTCAATCACGAGAGTGCTTTTCCTAAGTTCAAAAAGAAAGGCAGATCTGATGTAAAGATGTATTTTGTAAAGAATAATCCAAAGGATTGTCGTTGCGAAAGGCATAGAATCAATATTCCGTCACTTGGTTGGGTCCGTATCAAAGAAAAAGGATATATTCCAACA
>NZ_JAJCGR010000099.1:0-587 GCF_020553125.1 Blautia sp. MSK20_18 | reverse complement strand
ACATTTGGTAAGCCCGGCCGGGATCGTAAGAGTAGTGACCAGGGTACCGGAAATAAAGCCATATCCCAGTGTTTTCAGCTTGGAAGGAAGCTTTATGGATTCCAGAGCAGAGCAGCCGGAAAAAGCAGCAGAATCTATCGTGGTAATAGAGTCACTGAGAATCACTTTTTCAAGAGAAGAACATCCGGAGAATGCATAGGAACCCAGTGAATTTATATTTTTGGAAAAAGAAATATTTTCCAGGGCTGTGCAGTTTTCAAAAGCGTTATATTTAATATCTGTCAGAAAACCACCTTTTGGGTTGTCCGAAAAGGAAAGGGATGAAACAGAGCTGCAGCCACTGAAAGCATAGGAGTCGATAGTATTGACGGACTTTGGAAAAGAAAGAGTTTCCAGAGCCGTGCAGTTTGCAAAAGAACTGCTGCCAATGGACTGAAGGTTTTCGGACCATCGGATGGAGGCCAGCTTTTTACATCCGGAAAAAGCGTATCTGTCGATGGAAGTGACAGAGTCCGGAAAGCTGAGTTCACCCAGAGCCGTGCAGTTTGCAAAGGAATAGGAACCGATGGAGGTGACGGAATCCGGGA
>NZ_JAJCGR010000098.1:0-589 GCF_020553125.1 Blautia sp. MSK20_18 | reverse complement strand
AAGGAGCATTCCTGTAATTCATTAAAAGCGCCAATTGAATAAAAAAGAACCTCAAGGTATGATTGAGTTGCATCTTGGCGGATGTAAACAAAACAATCAAGCACTGGAGGTTCCAAATGAATTATACACAGAATGAAAAGATTGAGCAAGTAACAGATTCAACAATGGTTGTCGGAGTTGATATAGGAAGCCAGATACATTATGCAAGAGCTTTTGATAACAGAGGACGCGAACTTACAAAACGTATTTTTTCTTTTCATAACGATCTGGAAGGGTTCAATTCTTTCAACCTTTGGGCAGAGACACTTAAGACTGAGAATAAAAAGACTGCAGTTCTGATCGGCTGCGAGCCAACAGGTCATTACTGGTTTGCGTTTGCGAAGTATGTAAATGATCATCAGAAAAGATTAGTAATGGTCAATCCATTCTCGGTTAAGAAGATCAAGGAACTTGATGATAACAGTCCAAAGAAAACAGATTCAAAAGATCCAAAAACAATCGCAAAACTAGTTGTGGATGGGAGATATTCAATCCCATACATGCCAGAAGGCATTTATGCCGAAATAAGAGACCTGGTATACAGCCGTGA
>NZ_JAJCGR010000010.1:0-104793 GCF_020553125.1 Blautia sp. MSK20_18 | reverse complement strand
GAGCAGGAAGCCCCCACTTCAAAATCGTAAGATTTAAGTGGTGGGAGCATGTCACTACGTGATAAGATCGTATTGCAGCTGCAGCTGATAACGCCGGGCAGTGTAGCAATAAGTGAAATTATGAAACCTGTGGAGGAATATGATAATGTCAAAAGATGAATATTTGATCACAGATGCGCCTCTTAAAGCGCTGACGGTTTTTGCAATGCCAATGATTTTGGGCAGCTTTTTTCAGCAAATATACAATATGGCTGACTCTATCATCGTCGGCCAATTTGTTGGTTCCTCCGCACTTGCAGCTGTCGGGGCCTGTGCAGCGCTGACCAATGTTTTTATTTGTGTGGCACTGGGGGCAGGTGTCGGTGCCGGTGTGCTGGTGAGCCGCTATTTCGGTGCCAGGGAGTATGGAAAAATGAAGACCATCGTGTCAACATCCTTGTTTAGCTTTTTAATTCTAAGTATAGTCCTTGGGGTTTTTGGATTTTGCTTTTCCCACTGGATGATGAGTGTGTTACAAACCCCTGGCGATATACTGGATGATGCAGTGTTATATCTGCGGGTCTATTTTGTGGGATTTCCGTTTCTGTTTATGTATAACATTCTTTCCAATATGTTTACTTCCATAGGCGAATCAAAAATCCCGCTGGGGCTCCTGATATTTTCGTCAATCTTAAATATTTTTATGGATCTCTGGATGGTGGCCGGACTTGGTCTCGGTGTGTTTGGTGCAGCCCTTGCGACTCTTATAGCACAGGGAATTTCTGCGGTGTTTTCACTTTTGCTTTTCCTTAGCCGGATGCGTCGATATAAAAGTCGTTTTGACTGGTTTGACAGGCAGGAGTTACATTCCATGCTTCAAATTGCTGTACCTTCGGTTCTTCAGCAGTCTACAGTGTCCATTGGTATGATGATCGTACAGGCTGTTGTAAATCCCTTCGGTACACAGGCACTTGCGGGGTATGCGGCGACGATGCGGGTAGAGAATGTTTTTTCATTGATTTTTGTATCCATTGGCAATGCGGTTTCCCCATATGTTTCCCAGAATCTTGGCGCAAAGAAAATTGAACGGATCAAAAAAGGATATCACGCTGCACTGGTGTTAGATGTATGTTTTGCAGTTCTTGCTTTTATAGTCATTGAGACATTGCATGCGCAGATTTCCTCGCTATTCCTTGGTAAAGATGGAACTGCCCTGGCCTATCAGGTATCTGAGGGTTATATGAGATGGCTTGGTTACTTCTTCATTTTTATGGGAATCAAAATGGCAACCGATGGGGTTCTTCGTGGTCTTGGGATCATGCGCCCGTTCCTCATTGCAAATATGGTAAACCTGGCGATCCGCCTGTCTGTTGCATTGATCTGTGCACCGCGTTTTGGCATTGTATTTGTCTGGCTTGCTGTACCAGCTGGTTGGTTTGCGAACTTTTTAATATCCTATGTGGCTCTTCGGAGATCATGGCCGACTGATAGCAGCACGGAAGAAGGGGATTACAGTTTGTAATATCCTGGCATACAGCACAGAACGTGTGGCACGTACTGCGATCATGATGATATTAAATCTGAGTTCTGCAATGCGGGTACAGATGAAGATGCTGGCATGCGGAAATCATGACAATTTTACCAGAAATCTTCAGGTTCCGCTCAATGCTGTATCAGGTCTATAGTATCTGGCAACAAGTGATGATACAGCTTCCGGGTTGGCAGAGTGAAAAAATATAATTACAATCAATAAGTCAGTGCTTTGATATCTTCTTCCGATACAGCAGGAATAACATAAACAATAGAATTACTGGAAAAATAAGTCCGAATCCCATGCCGATCTTAATATTATTTCCAGCATTCTGAGTGATACGACCAACAATTCCAGGTCCAATGCTGCCACCTAAATCTCCTGCCATGGCAAGAAGAGAGAACATAGCCGTTCCACCTGTTGGAAAAGTTTTTGAGGAAATACTGATGGTTCCAGGCCACATGATTCCAACTGAAAATCCACATGCAATACAACCGATCAGTCCGATGATCGGGTTGGATGACAAAGCAGTAAGCAGATAACAGACAACGCATAATATGCCTGAACCACTCATAAACTTCATTAAATCTAACTGCTCTCCATATTTACCAAAAATTATACGGCTGATTCCCATTGTTACTGCAAACATACATGGACCTGTTAGATCTCCCAGAGCTTTTGATAATCCCAGAGCTGATTCTGCATAAGCAGATGCCCATTGAGCCATTGCAAGTTCAGAAGCTCCGGAACAGATCATCAGACATATTGCAACCCAGAAAAATGGCTTGGAAAACAGATCTTTAATTTCCATTCCAGAACCATTGTCAACCAGAGATTCAATGGGACAGGTCATGAAGTTATAAGTATTAATTGCAGGAATGATTGCCCATATTACGGCGAGCCACTTCCAACTGTCTATTCCAAATATCAGGAAAAATAAGCTGGAAATCAAAATTGTCCCAACAGCTCCCCAACAGTAAAACGAATGGAGCAGACTCATAGTTGCTTCTTTGTTTTCAAACGGACAGGCCTCGATAATAGGACTGCAAAGTACTTCTATTAAACCGCTTCCGATGGCATAAACAATAACACTACATATAATTCCAATAAAAGGATCAGGTAAAAAATCAGGTAAAAATGCCAGTCCAAGCAGACCCAATGCAGCAAATATTTCTGATGCAACAATGCACACACGATATCCGATATGATCTACGAATTTGGCACAGAACAGATCAACCAGAAGCTGTGTGAAAAAGAAGAAAGTGGATATCAGAGCAATGTTACCGAGAGAAATATGGTAGTCACTATGAAATTTCAAAAAAAGAAGCGGTGCGAAGTTTGCCGCAATAGCCTGTGTGATAAATCCCATATAACAGGCTATTTTTGTCTTATGGTAGTTAGTTTTTTTTACAGCATTCATTTTTTATTTTCCTCTCCGAATGTTTTTAACAGTTTTATGTTCAATCTTCACATTCATCAATACTTTCACAAAAAAGTCTGTTCTGGGTGGTGCGGTTATTTCAATTTTGTCGCCCTCAATGTTGATCTCACTTTCATTCATCCATTTAAAAATCATAAGAATACCTCTTTTCTTTTTTTACTTGATTATATAGCAAATATCAGATATATACATTGAATTAAATTATAGAAATACTGTATAATATCGTAAAAAAGAAAGAACGTGATATGGGATGGATTATAATAAAATACTTACAGACGAGGAGTTCATGGAAATTAAACAGCATGGAAGCAGTGATTATCCGTTCCAGTATTATTATGATAATCTGGAATTGTTTGATTTTCATTGTATTGAGTGGCACTGGCACAGAGAATTTGAGTTTTTATATGTCGAGTCCGGACAAGTTACATGCGGAATAGGAGAAAAACAGATTATATTGTCAGAAGGAGAAGCAATTTTTATTAATTCTAAAATATTGCACCGCTTTTACGCATCATCAGGTGGTATCATTCCTAACTTTGTATGTATGCCGGAATTTATTGCACCGGAGAACAGCCTGATCTATAAGAAATATATTTTGCCAATCATTTCATCGAATATATATTTCCAGCGTTTTCAGCCTGATGAACTATGGCAAACAAAGATTATACAAACTATGATAAAAATAATGGAAATACAGAGGAATGAGAAAATAAGAGAACTTGCTACTTTGGCATTGCTGCAGGATTTATGGCTGACTTTTTATGAAAATGTAAAGTTATCTGATAAAGGAGATGTACAGACAGTGGATGAAGTTGCACAGAAAAGAGTGCAGTTGATCATGCAATATATACATGAAAACTATAATCGCAATTTGTCTCTGGATGAAATTGCTTCGCATATAGGAATCAGCAAAAGTACTGCACTTAATTTGTTCCACCGTTTTTTACATACTACACCGGTTAATTATCTGATAGGATATCGACTTCAGGCAGCTTCCTGGTTATTGAAAAATACGAATAAAAAAGTAAAAACGATCGCTTATGAAAGCGGATTTCATAACGTTGATTATTTTTGCAGATTGTTTAAAAAACGTTATCATTTAACTCCATCAGAATATCGCTGCACATGTTTAAAAGTGTTGTCGGCTGATCCGAGTCTTCAGACCTGTAAATAAAGCCGATGCAGGACTTTTGGAATCCTGTATCGGCTTTGTTGATTTTGTAAAGGCTTTGAAAAATTTACTTTTACTGGTTCATCAGTGCTTTGATATCTTCTTCCGGTGTGGTGATAGGTGCAATACCATAATTTTCAACCAGAAAGTTCAGAATATTAGGAGAAAGGAACGCCGGAAGAGAAGGACCAAGACGGATATTTTTGATACCCAGATGCAGGAGGGTTAACAGGATACAGACTGCTTTCTGTTCATACCAGGAGAGTACGAAGGAAAGCGGAAGCTCATTTACAGAACATCCAAATGCATCTGCAAGTGCCACAGCAACCTGGATCGCACCATAAGCATCATTACACTGACCCATATCCATCAGTCGTGGAAGACCACCGATCTCTCCCAGATCGAGATCATTGAAACGGAATTTTCCACATGCCAGGGTGAGAACGATACTGTCAGAAGGTGTCTGCTTTACAAATTCCGTATAATAGTTTCGACCTGGTTTGGCACCATCACAGCCGGCAACCAGGAAGAAATGGCGGATCGCACCTGATTTTACAGCCTCTACTACAGTACCTGCATGGGACAGGATGGCTGCATGACCAAAACCGGTTGTCACTTTTTTTCCGCCGTTGATACCGGAGAACATACGATCTTCTTTGTAACCGCCCAGCTCCAGTGCTTTTTCAATAAGCGGTGTGAAATCTTTCTTCTCGTCAATATGGACAGCTCCCGGGAAGGCAACCACTTCTGTTGTAAATACTCTGTCAGCGTAGCTGCTTTTTGGAGGCATCAGACAGTTGGTAGTGTAGAGGATCGGGGCCGGAAGATGGTCAAATTCTTTCTGCTGATTCTGCCATGCAGTTCCGAAATTGCCTTTCAGGTGAGCGTATTTCTTTAAGAATGGATAGGCATGGGCAGGGAGCATTTCACCATGTGTATAGATATTGATTCCTTTTCCCTCAGTCTGTTCAAGCAAAAGCTGCAGATCTTTCAGATCATGTCCGGTCACGACAATAAAAGGCCCTTTTTCTACCGTAAGTGTAACATCAGTTGGCTCTGGTGTTCCATAGGTTTCTGTATTTGCCTTATCAAGAAGTGCCATGCACTTCAGATTGATCTCTCCTGTTTTGAGTACTGTGGAAAGCAGTGCTTCTGTGCTTTCTTCATAACCGATCTTAGATAATGCCTCGCAGAAGAACTGATTCACTTCGGCATCTTCATAATTCAGAACACTTGCATGATAGGCATAGGCAGCCATTCCGCGGATACCAAAGAGAATAAGAGATTTCAAGGAGCGGATATCTTCATTGGCATTCCACAGCTGCTGAAGATCATATTCCTTTGTTCTGCAGTCAGGAGCCAGTCTTTCTTTTTCAGCTCTGACTTTTTGTATCATATTTTCGATTGCTGCATTGTCAAAACTTACATTTGTAACTGTAGTAAACAATCCTTCGATTATGATCTGTCCGGTCCTTTTTGAAATAGTTTCCGTGCTGTCGGCAGCTTTAGCCAGACTGATCAATGCACCTGTCAGCTCATCCTGTAATTTCGCTGTATCTGCTTTTTTTCCGCAGACACCGGCATTTCCGGTACAGCCGGTACATCCGACTGTCTGTTCACACTGAAAACAAAACATTTTTTTATCCATTATTGTATTCTCCTTTTATTCTGTGATTTTTTCGAAGGATCTTTCTTATTATTTTATCCTCGACTAGTAGTATTTATCCTTGGTTTCTGTTAGGAGTATAGTATAATAATTACAACGTGTATGTTTGATTTCCAACAGGAGGATTAATTTTGAAAAAATATTTACCCATTCTAAGAACGAGCCCTTTCTTTAAAGGTCTTACTGATAATGAGATATTATCCATACTGCATTGTGTAAATGCAGCAACAATCTCCAGAAAACGGGATTCTTATATTTTCAGAGCCGGAGACTCTACCGAAGTAATGGGACTTGTGGTGGCAGGCTGTGTTCTTGTTATTCAGGAAGACCTGTGGGGACATCGGAATATTCTGTCAAAATGTCATGCGGGAGATTTTTTTGGTGAACCATATGCGGCAAGTCCGGGAGCTGTTCTGAATGTCAGTGTGGTAGCAGACGAAGATTGTGAGATTATTTTATTAAATGTTCAAAGGCTTCTGGTTTCCTGCCCAATAGTATGTGAGCATCATCAGAAGCTGATCCGTAACCTGGTCGGTGTCCTGGCAAATAAGATCCTGATCCTCAACGATAAGATCACACATGTGGGCAAGCGAACGACAAGGGATAAGCTGTTGTCCTATCTGTCGTCGGTATCTATCAGACAGGCATCGTTATCCTTTGATATTCCTTTTGACCGGCAGCAGCTGGCAGATTATCTTTGCATTGACCGTGCGGCAATGTCTTCGGAGATATCAAAGCTGCAAAAAGAAGGACTTATAAAAACAAACAGAAACCATTTTGAGCTGACTGTCTGTAATGATACGGATTCAGGAATAAAAATGTGATATACATCACGGAAAACGATAAACTTTTTCATTATAATGCAAAAGGAAAGTGAGACTGCTTAAAGTGATTCTATTGTTATAAGCGTTCACACGATGGTATTATGGTGTATGTATAAAGAATCTATGAAATCAGTTATTGAAAAACAGGAGGAAAAAAATGCTCATCAGAAAAGCAGAAGAAAAAGATATTCCGAGGATCCTGGAATTGTTAGGACAGGTGCTGCAGATCCATGCAGATATAAGGCCTGATATTTTTATTCCGGGCACAACAAAATATACGACAGACGAATTGACAGAGCTTTTGAAAAATGAAGAAAAGCCAGTATATGTTGCAGCGGATGAGGCTGATGTTTGCGTGGGGTATGCATTTTGTCAATTAAAGGAGCAGCCTTTTTCAAACAATATGGTACCGTTTAAATCTCTTTTTATAGATGACCTGTGTGTCGATCAGGAGACACGAGGTCAGCATATTGGGGAAAGCCTGTTTGAATATGTAAAAAAAGAAGCAAAGCAGCTGGGATGCTATGAAGTGACATTGAATGTGTGGGCAGGAAATACTTCAGCAGAAAAATTTTATGAAAAAATGGGAATGCGGACAAAAGAAAGGCAGATGGAATACATATTATAAGATGTTGAATTGTTCAGGAAAAAAACAGCCGGCTAAGATACAGACTGAGATGTCTGTACCTTAGCCGGAAAATTTATCACTGTAATGAACATGCATGGCTTCCCAGTCCATAAACAATACATAAAATACTCTTCCGTATTGCTGGCTGTCTACAATCCTTCCGTGATCAAGAACAGAAAGGTAAGTGCCGTCAGCTTTTCGAAGATGAAAGTGGATGTAATCATTCTTATTGCCGGCATCGATCTGTTTCCAGATGCTTGCTTCTATCTGCTGCTGTTCATCCTCACGGATCAGGTTGTGGAAGCTTTTATTTGTAAGGCTGAAGAGTTCATCTATAGTTTTATATCCGGTCATTTGAAGGAACTCATGGTTTGCATACAGGAGTTCATCATCATCTTTGTCCGCTCTGTATATGATAAATGCACCCGGAAGGTGTTCAGAGATATCCTTGAATGCAAATCCGAGCTGTTTGCGGACTCCTGACCGGAGCCCCTCCCTGTAAGCCATACATCCGTTTTTTCCGTGAAGCTTTATTTCATAAAGTGCTGCATCTGCACAGCGCATAAGCTGTGAACGGCTGGATGCAAAGGTTGGATATTCTGCATATCCGAGAGAAATAAAAAACGGATATTCTTTTCCCTTGCATGAAAATGTCTTTGGAAGCTTGGTAAATTGTAGCAGCAGTTCTCCCGCTTCTTTATAGGTATGATCCGGCAGAAGAATGCAGAACTCATCGCCACCGTTTCTTCCCAGTAATGTGTTTTTTGGGAAAAAAGCCTTCATGCTATCTGTAAGACTCTTTAATGCCCTGTCTCCATAGACATGTCCGTAAATATCATTAATAAACTTAAAGTCATCAATATCAAGGAGTGCGGCCACAAAATGCGATTTTGGATTTTTAGTGATCATCCTTTCGGCTAATTCATCAAATCCATAGCGGTTGTAAATATCGGTGAGAGAATCTGTGTGTGCCAGTATTTGAAATTTGTTTTTATTTTCTTTCGATACTAACCATACCCGGGTAAGACCTGAGAAAAGTAAAACGACAGTAGTAAACATTCCGCCGACGATTACCAGTAATCTAAGGTTTCTCCATCCGCTTTCAGGAGCTACTTCTAATGTCCAGTTCTCTTCCCCTATCGTAAAACCATAAGAAACAGTAGGAGTTAATTGGTCGTCTGACTGATAAACAACTTTATAAGTATCGTTCCAGGGAGCGTCGGTTTTTGAGAGCCTGTATTCATATCCGAAATCCGAAAGTGCACTGATCGCATCTGAAAAAATGTCAGGAACACGTAGGATAACAATGGTAAATCCCCAGAAATATTCCTGGTTGTTTTCATCTTTCAGGTAGACTGGATTGCGGACAGCAATTCCACAGCCGTCCTGTTTTAAATCGAAAGGACCTTGTGTAATGATCACGTGATTGTCTCTTGCGTAACAGGAAATTTTGCTGCAATCTTTATCCTGGAGCAGATTGATCTTACTCGCTTCCGTTCCCTCAGAAGGATAAATATCTGTTACATTACCATCCGGAGCAAGCTGTATGCTTTCAATAACGTCAGACATAATATTTTCCGCAATTGTGTCAAACTGATTGATCTTTCCGTTTTCACTGATCAGGACCTGCTTTAGCGTATCTGTGATCGCAATTCCATTTGTAATTTCATTTTTTATACGTTCGCCGTAGGTTGTTGCATTTAATTGTGCTGTTATGTGTCGTTGTTCAGTTTCATGTGAGTCTATTTTGTATACAATTAAACCAACAAGGCATATGCCCAGTAAAAAAACGATAAGAGGTACAATTGTTTTTTTCTTCACCTGGTTCACCTCGTTTTATTAGTTTCGCAATAAAATATTATATCATAGAAGTAAAAAAATAGAATGATTTTTTGTGTTAAAGTGATATTGTTTTTTTATGTACAATGGAAATATGACCAGAGGGTGAAATATAGTATACAATTGAGGATTATATTGGAAAGAATACTGAAAAAGCCTCGCGGTTTTGTAGGGTATATGATATACTGTTCTTTATAAGTAAATATCTTATCGGAATTCACGGAGGATCTGACCGATGCTGAATAAAAAAGATTTTTTAAAATATGCATCAAAATTAGCATTTCCGATCATGATCCAAAATCTGATCGGAACATTAGTAAATGTTGCGGATACTGTAATGCTGGGATATGTAAGTCAGACTGCCATGTCAGCTTCATCTCTTGCCAACCAGTACACATTTATTCTTTTCTGTTTGTATTATGGCATGGCTACAGGTACTTCGGTTTTATGTGCCCAGTACTGGGGAAAGGGTGATAAAAAGACAGTAGAAAAGATTCTCGGCCTGGCGGAGCGAATCTCACTGATCGTTTCTCTTGTATTTTTCGTTATCTCCTTTTCCATGCCGACTACGATCATGAAGATTTTTACAAACAGTCCGGATACGATTGCTGCCGGCAGCGAGTATTTGAAGGTGATCTCATTTTCCTTTATGTTTATGGGATTCTCTCAGGTTTTCATGAGTGCCCTTCGAAGTGTCGGAAAAATAATGCTGCCTTCTGTTACATACATTGTATCGCTTTGCGTCAATGTATTTTGTAATGCCACCTTTATCTTTGGCCTGTTTGGACTTCCAAAGCTTGGTGTTACCGGTGTTGCCCTTGGTACTGTTATTGCCAGGATCGCAGAGGTATTGATCTGTCTCATCTATTCATTAAACAGCTCCGATGTCAGATTCCGGATAAAATATTTCTGTGCGAAATCCGGTATTCTGTTCAGGGACTTTATGAAAATTGCTTCTCCGGCTGTGATAAATGATGTTGTCTGGAGCTTTGCCAGTTCAGCGTTCGCAGCGATCCTTGGCCACATTGGCGATGATATGGTTGCCGCAAATGCCGTTGCTGTTATGGTGGTAAACATTGGTGCCATCGCCTGTCGCGGTTTTGCCAACGCTACTACCATCATTATCAGCCAGGAGCTTGGTAAAGATCACAAGGATACAGCAAGAGAATATGGAAAACGTATGCTGAGAATAACAATTATCGTAAGTCTCATCGGATGTGCCATTATTCTGGCAGTCCGCCCTATGATACTGGACTTCTACCGGGATAAACTGACAGAGACAGCCATTTATTATCTTGGTATTTTTATAATCATGACAACCTGGCGTCTTGTAGGAGAGGGTATCAATACCTGTCTTATATGCGGATGCTTCAGAGGAGGTGGCGATTCCAGGTTCGGAATGATCGTAGATTCCATATTTATGTGGCTTGTTGCAGTTCCTCTCACCTTCCTTGCAGCATATGTTTTAAAACTGCCGCCTGTCTGGGTATATTTTATAATGACCCTGGATGAGTTCGAAAAAATGCCTGTGGTGTTCATCCACTATTTCAGAAATAAATGGCTTACGAACATTACCAGAGATTTTGACTGATTATGTAACTAAGCAGGAGGCTTTTATAGAAATGAAATACTTTGAGGCAAAAATGTCTTATCCTCAATTTTTAAAATATCTGGTTCCATCAGTGCTGACCATGATCTTTTTATCATTTTATACAACGATAGATGGATTTTTTGTATCACGGTATGCAGGCTCTGACGCGCTTGCAGGAATTAATATTGTTATTCCGATCACCTGTGTTATTTTCGGAACATCTGTCATGCTTGCAACGGGATCAGGTGCCATCATAGGAGAGAGGATGGGACAAAAAAGAGAACAGGAAGCAAATGAGATATTTACTTTTATCACGATCGTGCTGTTCGTACTTTCAGTTGCTTTTACAGCTGTGGGAATCCTTTTTCTGAAACCGATCTGTATTTTTTTGGGAAGCAGTGAGCGCCTGATGGAGCATGTGGTGCCATACGCATTTGTCATATTTTTAGGATCAGTTTCGATGTCATTCAAGCTATTTTTTGAATATCTTGTGAGGACGGATGGGAGATCGTACATCGGAATGATCATGTCTCTGACAGGTCTGGCTTTTAATATTGTTTTCGACTATATTTTTGTGGCTGTATTCAGACTGGGAACGCTTGGAGCTGCATGGGGAACATTTCTCTCCATTACAGTAAGCATGTTGATCGGCTTTATCTATTTTCTGAAATACAGCCATATAAGGTTTTGCAGACCGAAGACCGACATGAGTGTTCTTCTGAAATCCTGCACCAATGGAAGCAGTGAAATGCTGACGGAGATGTCTACCGGGATCACTACATTTTTATTTAATCTTATTATCATGCAATATTTTGGTGAAGATGGAGTTGCGGCTGTGACGATCATTATGTATATTTACTATTTTTTCATCGCTTTTTATATGGGAATTGCCGTTGCAGCGGCTCCGATCATAAGCTATAATTACGGCTCTGAAAATTATGATAAGATCAGAGAGATAACACGATATAGTTTTATTACGATTGCCATCAGTTCAGTATTGATCCTCACGGTATCACTTGTATTTGGAAAACAGATCATCCATTTATTCGTTGGGGAGGGAAATGTATTTACATTGACATGGGATGGCCTGAAGCTGTTTAGTCCGGTTTTCCTGTTTATTGGTTTAAATGTATTTCTTTCCGGATATTTTACTGCCCTGGGAAATGGTTTTATTTCGGCATTGATCTCATCAATGCGTTCTTTGATCCTGGTGGCTGTGTTCATATTGATCCTGCCAAAGCTTATAGGGGTTGCAGGCATCTGGATGGCGATGCCGCTGGCAGAAGCCGTGACTATTTTCATGGCGGTTTATCTGTATCGAACATACGGAAAAAGTTTCATGCAGGAAAATTCCAGAGCCACGTCTTAATGATATTTTGCAAAATTTTAACAAAAAAGAGGCCGTCAAGTACGGCCTCTTTTTCGTTATGGCTTTATCATGTCCATGTCATGGGAGTATTTATAACTCCTGTGGAGATATTTCCAGGTATTCATAGGATGGCTGGAAATCATGGCTGTCACACTGATGGTAATATTGGGTAAAAATACGTTCTATGATATCAGGAATATGCGTTTCGTCAGGCTCAAACAGTATGATGAGATACTGCAGGGAACTGTAGCGTGTACAGATATCCACACGGCGGATATTCTGCCGGATGGCCTGTTCCATATACTCCAGAGCCTGCTCAATGGATTCGATATCAGGAACTGTATCCACAAGTGTCTCGATGGTGATCATCGCCAGATAACATCTGCACTGGCTGCGTGTGACAAGCTGACACATGTATTCATACTGGCGTGCGAAATCCCGGTAATTCAGATCAAGAGCACCTACATAGATGCCGCTTTTCTGAAGGGACTCTGCCACAAGCTCCAGATCCTTTCCGGAACCGGATGCCGCAAGAGTGCTGCGGTCGATCTGCTGGTAGAAAAAGAACTGGTTCTTGCCGTTTTGTTTTACGTAATACAGAGCTTTATCTGCTTTGGAATAGCAGTCTTCAAAGGAATCATCGGTGCTGCACAGACACAGGCCTGCGGACAGTGTGGCAAACCGGAGTTCCGGATCATCGGTAGTGATGGTGTGAAATTTCTGGAACAGATCGTCCATCTGCAGAGACAGGGAATTAGGATCTGTGTCCGGAAGGAACATCAGGAATTCATCGCCTCCAAGTCTGCAGGAAATTCCCTGATCTGCCCGTTTCTGGAGCAGCTTTCCAAGACATTTCAGTGCACGGTCGCCGGCTTTGTGGCCATAGATGTCGTTGATCTTTTTCAGGTTGTCCATATCAAGGAATACCAGACATCCATCATGTGTCTGCATAAATTCCGCGGTAAGACGTTCGCCCAGGTTACGCATGGGAAGACCGGTAAGGAAATCATAGCTTTTTGCGTCTTCCTGACTTTTTATGGTGGCCATTATGTCAGAGATGAATTTGCTGACGGTAAGCTGCATATCCGGAAGGTTATAGGTGTCCGGTTCTTCCTGGGAAGGATCCCACTGAGGCAGCCGCTTTTCCTTTAACAGTTTCAGAAAAATGTCTGTGATCTCCGGATCGAACTGTGTACCACGGTTTTTGCGGAATTCTTCGTAAACAACCTCCGGTGGAAGCGCATTACGGTAGATTCGGCGGGAGTTCATGGCATCGTAGCAGTCGGCAACAGCCACGATCCGGGCATGGATGGGGATTTCTGTTCCGGCCAGCCCGTCCGGATAGCCTTTTCCGTCATAACGTTCATGGTGACTTCTTGCGATTTCTGCCGCATGCGGGATCAGGGTTATATCCTTCAGGATCTCGGCGCCGATGACGGTGTGTTTTTTTATAAGGTTGTATTCATCATCGGTCAGCTGTGCCGGTTTGTTCAGAAACGGATCCGGGATACCGATCTTTCCGATGTCGTGAAGGTGAGTAGCCCGTTTCAGATTCAGGATCTCCTCCGGTGTCCAGCCCAGCTCCTCTGCGATCAGGGCCGCATATTGTGCAACCCGGTAGGAATGACCGCGGGTGTACGCATCCTTTGCCTCAATGGTGGTGGAAAGGGTCTGTATCATCTGCAGAGACATTTTTTCATTCTGTTCCTGGTTTTTGCGGATTTCGCTTTGCTGGCGTTTCAGTTCTATATCCTGGACATTTTTGATGGCTCTTACAATATTGACAAAGAGCAGGATCAGCATGCCGGCGCCCACAAACAGTCCGGACATTAATGTGACAAAGTATACGGAGGTTGCCTCAACGGCAATACACAGGATCGCTGCCAGCAGACCAATGAGCAAAAGCCGGTCGGCCTTGTTTTTTTCGGTGCGTATATATTGGAAAAGGTGTACAAATATTGTGGCAACGGTGATCGCCAGGATTCCGTGACTTACAGGCATGGTTTCGATATAATCTGCGATACCTGCAGCAGTGAGGATCGTACAGACTGCAAAGTTTATCATTGCGATGCTTCCAAGACAGACATAAAATCTGTGATGCAGCCCTTTCTGGAGACTGTCCGCAAAAAACAGGATCGGGAGCGGACACAAAAGGATCATAACGAAGCACAGAGATCCGAGAGCGGAAGCGTTGGGGACCAGGAACTGACGGAGCTTGGATTCACCTAGCATCCAGACGGCGCCCATAACCATGCACCATCCAAGATATTCCGTGTCAAATCGTGTATGATAGACCAATCCCAGAGCGAAACTGAACAGGATCGTGACGATTCCGGCAAACAGGATAAAAAAAGCAATGTAGGTTTCCAGTCCGTATCTGCTGAAAATATATATCCAGATATCTGCCTTGTTTCCGCAGTAAACAGGATTGACAACTCCGGTGTAATTGGAGGTGTAGGTGGTCAGTTCAATACGGAGCTCTTTGCCGGCATCGGAAGCATAAACCGGGCAGAAAACATAACGGCTGGCGGAGTTTTTGCCCACAAGCCTTGTTTTATGCGTGGAGTAGCTGGTCCTGAGGTTGTCCCCTACATAAAAATCCACATCCTGCAAGGAAGAACGGATGGCAAAGCAGGTATCTGTAAGATCATCGGGAAGCTGGATGGTGAGGACCATCGTGTCACCGACGGGAACCTTGTAGGTGCCCGGAACGGAGATTTCCTGGGTGGTTCCATCCGGTTTCTGCCAGGTAACGGTACCGGAATAGATCACAGAGGCTGCTGAGGTGTCGGAAGAACGTTCATCCGCACCAAAGATCTGCATAAAAATGAACCAGCCAAGGATGGCGAACATCAGAATATAAAAGAAATATCTTTTTCCCTGGTTAAAGGTTTCGGTTTTTTCTTTCATGGCAATATGCCTCCTTGTAATGGGAAAGGAGTGGTTTGTAAATTGAAAAACTCCTTTAGATCGATTATACCAGACCGGAGTGGAAAAATCAGTATAAACAGACTAAGACGGGTAATTTGGTAAGATTTTACCAATTTTTTTATGATTTCGATGGTATTATATAAAGCAGAGAGAAAACATATCCGATGCATCTGCGTGCAGGATATGGTACAATGGGTAAATGTGGAGTATGACATGCAAAACATGATATATGCAGAATAAAGGATCAGAATAAAGAATGAGAGTAAAGCGACAGGAGGAAGGATTATGAGTAAGATCGTAAATATCACATCAAAAGAGGACAAAGATCAGAAGCTGCAGGACATTGCAAACTCACTGGAAGAGCTGAAGGATGTAATGGCTGAAGTGATAGAAGCCTATGAGGAAGAAAATGCGGACAGCCGGAAGATGGACACGCTGACAGAGGCACTGGATGCGCTTGAGGACGCTTATGAGGCTGTTAACGATGTGCTGCTTGAGGAAATCTGATCATGCAGTATAAGGTTCTGAAGATAGAAGAAGACATGGATTTCGGCTGTGAAGAGCGGCAGCCGGGTGAAGCACTTATGTCAGTAGTGCTGATGGAAGATGAAAATGGAAATGAAACAAGTCTGCGACATGATGACGGTCTCCTGTATGAAAGAGATATCAATGAGGGAGATCTTGTTACCATGGACGGGCAGCATCAGATGTGGAAATTGTAAAAATACCGGATGGAAAAAGTTTTATCTTATTTTTGGAATGTGTGATGAGTCATTTACTGTGAACTGCACGGTAGATCCACCGGAAGGAAAGGAACCGCCGGCTGTGATCACCTATCTGGGAAAAGTGCTGCCCTGTGCAGTGATCGGATTGCTGGTGGTATTTTGTCTGAAGGATGTGCCGGAAAGTACGCATTACGGACTGTCGGAGATGATCGCAATACTGTTCATTGTGGTATTACATAAATGGAAGAAGAGTACATTGCTCAGCATAGGAGGGGGAACGGTGTTTTATATGGTGCTGGTGCAGACCATATTTGGTTAGGCAGAAATATGCGAAAAACAGAAAATGAAAAGCTAAGGCAGGATACGATAACCGTATCCTGTTTTTTGATTGCAGCAGTAATTTATGAAAATGCTGTAGATCAGATAAGCAGGCGCAGGATTGTATGTAAAGGTGCAATAAGCCGTGAAAAGAAGCGAGCGGTCGTGAAAATGAGTGCGTCCGCAAGGGACGCACAGATGTATTTCCTTGTTCCTGGAAAATACAGAGGAAATATGCCGGGATCAGAGGAATCTGTAATTGTAACAGAACAACGATACCCCTTACTTGTCTGTGAATCCGATTGCACAGGTCTAAAAGCCTCAGCGTAGCTGGAAGCAATAAATAGTGTGTGTGGAATGGTGTGTTATGAAAATAACAAAAATGAGTAACTTTTGCTCTCACAATGGAATAAAAAACGACAAGACACGATGCGGCTTTATGGCTGTAAATGCATGAGTTTCAAGAGTTTATACAGGGAACATGGAATACCATGAAATGTGAATAAATTAACACATAATTTTGAAAAATATACTCAAAATATAACCATACTATATTGACAAAATTAAAAATAAATGATAATCTGTGACCAGAACAAAACGAGAATGACTAAAATTTTTATGAAGTTAAGAATAAAAAGGTAAGCACGAAAGGAGTATCCTAAAATGGCTGAGATCAAAAAAATGGGTTACTGTGTAAACGGTGAGTGGAAAGAGTCAAAGGCAGAGAAATACATGGATGTTACAGATTCCAGTACAGGTGAGGTGATCGCGCAGGTTCCCTGCTGTACACCGGATGAGGTAGAAGAGGCGATCGCTTCCGCACAGGCTGCATTCCCGGAATGGTCCTCACTTTCTCTTGCAAAGAGACAGCAGTATATGTTCAGATGGAGAGATGTTCTTTATGCTCATAAGGAAGAGCTTTCCGTACTTTGTGCAAAAGAGCTCGGAAAGAACATCAAAGAGGCAAGCGGAGATGTTCAGAAAGCAATTGAGCCTACAGAAGAGGCATGTGCACTTCCGACAATGATCCAGGGCGATGCTGCAATGCAGGTAACTACAGGATATGATACAGCTACATATCGCAAACCACTTGGAGTAACTGCTGGTATTGTTCCGATGAACTTCCCGGCAATGATCCCATGGGGCTGGATGGTTCCACTTTCTATTGCATGTGGAAATACAGTAGTACTGAAAGCAAGCTCCCAGACACCACTTACAGCTATGAGGATCATGGAGCTCTTCTATACAGAGGGCGGATTCCCGAAGGGTGTTGTAAACCTTGTGACCTGCAGCCGTGTAGAGGCTGATATCCTTCTTACAGATGAGAGAGTAAAGGCTGTTACATTCGTAGGAACAACAGGTGTTGGTAAACAGGTATATTCCAAAGCAGCAGCTCATGGCAAACGAGTTCAGGCACAGTGTGAGGCAAAGAACCATGCACTTGTACTTGAGGACTGCAACCTTGAGGCTACTGTTAATGCGATCATCAACTCTACATACGGATGCGCAGGTATGAGATGTATGGCTCTTCCGGTTGTATGCGTACAGGATAGTATCGCAGACGAATTTGTTTCACTTCTTAAGAAAAAAGCAGAGGCTATGAAGCTTGGCTGTGCATATGATGAAGATACCGATCTCGGCCCGGTTGTAAATGCAGGCCATAAGGAGAAGATCTGCAACTGGATCCAGAAGGGTATCGATGAGGGTGCGGAGCTTGTACTTGACGGACGTAATGTAGTAGTTCCGGGATATGAGAACGGATTCTTCGTAGGACCGACAATTCTTGATCATGTAACACCGGAGATGACAGTTGGAAACCGTGAGATCTTCGGACCGGTAACCTGTATCAAACGAGTAAAGGATTACGAGGAAGGCATCGCAGTCATGAATGCCAATCCATTTGCAAATGGTTCCTGTATCTTTACACAGAGCGGATATTACAGCCGTAAATTCGCTATGGAGACAGATGGCGGTATGGTAGGAATCAATGTAGGTATCCCGGTTCCGACAGCATACTTCCCATTCTCCGGAAACAAGGATTCCTTTTTCGGTGATCTGCACGTTCTCGGAAAAGATGGCTATCGTTTCTTCACAAGAGCAAAAACAGTTACAACACACTGGTTCGATGAAGCTGCCGGAAAGAGAAAGGTCGGCACATGGGAAGGAAGTACTGAGGCTTAAGAAAGCTTCATAAATAAATTTATGACACTGTAAGGCAGATCGGGTAAGATCTGCTTTTCAGATAAAATCCTCTAATGAAATGAGCATATTCAAAAACGGTGCATCTGCTGGATTTCCGGCAGATGCACCGTTTTTTAGGGTCAATATCCGATTTAATCGATCGTCATAACACGGATACCGTGCTCCTGGCAGAAGCTGTCGTATTCTTCAGGAAGTGACTGGTCGGTTACGATGGCGTCCAGCTTTTCCATGGAAGAATAGGTCATAAGAGAGATCCGGCCGAATTTGGAATGGTCTGCAAGAAGGATCATGCTGTTGGCATTCTCTGCAATGGCTTTTTTGGTGATGTATTCCTCTGCGCTGGCATTGGTAAGTCCGCTCTTCATGGTTACACCTGTGCAGGCCATAAAAGCCATGGAAATGTTGTAGGTCTGCAGATAATCATTGATATCCGGTCCTGTGAAGGACAGGGTCTTGCGGTTCAGCTTTCCGGGAACGGAAATGATATCCAGATTCGGATAGGATGC
This sequence comes from Blautia sp. MSK20_18, assembly GCF_020553125.1. Lineage (NCBI taxonomy): Bacteria > Bacillati > Bacillota > Clostridia > Lachnospirales > Lachnospiraceae > Blautia > Blautia sp. MSK20_18. The sequence goes on along the minus strand of NZ_JAJCGR010000010.1, from coordinate 86,072 downwards.
TGCCTTGTTGAAGATAAGCAGGCTGTTGGTCAGGATAGTACAGTGCTTATCTGCAATAAAATCAACCAGGTTCAGGCAGGTTGTACCTGTATCGATATAGATGGTATCGTCTTCTGCCACAAGCTCTGCGGCACGGCGGCAGATTTCTTTCTTTTCGTCAGGAAAACGTCCGCCACGCTCTTCGTAAGACAGAAGGGGAAGAGTCTGTGGAGTTTCGAGTGCTGCGACACCGCCATATACTTTCATGATACTGCCACGTTTCAGAAGGATATCGACATCTCTTCTGATGGTGTTTTTGGATACGTTGAATTTCTCACATAATGTATCGAGAGAAGCGTTCTTATGCTCCAGCACATATTCTTCGATCATGTCCAGTCGCTGTGATTTCATAGAGGTCTACCTTCTTTCTATTGGTTAAGTCTTGGTTATATTTTATCATAAAAGAAGGTAGAGATAAAGTGCTTTTATAAGAACATACCAAAAATTATTTCCCTTCAAAAATATCTTGACGAAATTCTTATTTGAATGTAATATGAAAACGGTTTTCAAATTCAAATCTGCCATGTAAGGTGCAGTTGATAGAAGAGAGTAGGAAATATAATGGAAGAAAAAATGAAATACAGCACCAGGCAGCAGAAAATAATTCTGGAATGCCTGCAGGAATATGGAGATACATTTTATACCATAGATCAGTTTATGGAGCTCCTTCGTGGAAAAGAGATCCAGATCGGAAGGACAACGGTATACAGAGGACTGGAGCGGCTGCAGAAGGAGGGAGCGGTGCTGAAGGTTCCGTCTGTGGAGGGAGCGCCTGCCCAGTATCGTTTTATACGTGATGAGGAGCGGAAGAATTACGGTAAGCTTGTGTGTCTGGAATGTGGGCATACGATTCCTCTGCAGTGTGGATGTATCGATCATTTTGTGGGACATGTGCTGGATGAACACGGATTTGAGATCGATCAGAGCCGGACGATCTTTTATGGATATTGTGACAGCTGCAGGAGGCTTAAAAAATGAATGTTAACAGAGGGAAGATGACAGCGGCAGCAGTTCTGGCGGTGACGCTTCTTGTTGTGGGCGGTGTGACCGGATATGGTTTGCACAGGGCCGGAACGGTGGGACAGCCATTTGTGGAGGATGGCCGACTGAAGGTGATGGCCAGCTTTTATCCCATGTATGATTTTGCCCGGAAGGTAGGGGGCGACAGGATTCAGGTAAAGGATATGGTTCCGGCGGGAACGGAGCCTCATGACTGGGAGCCGGCGGCAACGGATATCCGGAATCTTGAGGATGCAGATGTATTTGTCTATAATGGTGCAGATCTGGAGCACTGGGCGGAGGATGTACTGGATACTCTGGAGAATCAGGATCTGGTTGTGTCTGAGGCATCGGATGGTGTGGAGCTTCTGGATGGAGGACATGATCATGCTCATGGTGATGAAGGAAAAGATCCTCATGTCTGGCTTGATCCTATGCGTGCAAAGCAGGAAATGAAGAATATCAGGGATGCTTTGGTAAAGGCTGATCCTGGGAACGGTGATTATTATGAAGCAAATTATGAGAAATATGCCGGTGAATTTGATGAGCTGGATCAGGAGTTCAGAGATGGTCTGAAAGGTACGAAGAGCCGGGATATCATAGTGGCGCATGAGGCTTTTGGATATCTGTGCAATGCCTATGATCTGAAGCAGCTGGCTATCGAAGGGCTGACACCGGATTCAGAGCCTGATCCTGCCAAGATGCAGGAAGTGATCGAGTATGCGAAAAAATACGACATCCATACCATATTTTTTGAGGAGCTGGCAAGTCCCAAGGTGGCGAAGACAGTGGCGAAGGAAGTGGATGCGGTGACTGCTGTGCTGAATCCGATCGAGGGATTAAGTGAGGAGGATATCGAGGCCGGAGAGGATTATTTTTCTGTGATGAGGAAGAATCTGGAGGCACTCAGGAAGGCATTGAACTGAAGGTGCAGGATAGCAGCTGTAACAAAAAAGGAGGAATTATGGGAATTTTGATAGAAAATCTTTCGTTTCACTATACAGGGACACCTGTGCTGGATCAGGTGAACCTGGAGGTGAAGGATGGCGATTATGCCATCCTTACCGGTGAAAACGGAAGTGGAAAAAGTACATTTCTGAAGCTTCTTCTGGGCGAACTGAAGGCGCAGGAGGGAAGTATCACTGTAAATGGAAAAGATATTTCTGCCACATTCGGAAAGGGAGATCTGGGATATGTTCCACAGAACAGTATCAGCAGAAACCAGAATTTTCCGGCGACTGTGGAAGAGATCATGATGACAGGCGTGTATTCCTCTTCCTGGAAGGCACGTTTCCGGGCAAAAAAAGAGATCCCGCGTTTGAAAGCCGCACTTGCGGAAATGGAAATGGAAGAGTTCTGGAAAAGAAGGATCGGAGATCTTTCCGGAGGACAGCAGCAGAGGGTTATGCTGGCACGTGCACTGGCAGGAAAACCGAAGATCTTGATCCTGGATGAGCCTACCACAGGAATGGATATGGTTTCTGTGAAAACACTTGCAGAAGTTCTGAGGAAGCGGAATGAGGAACAGGGGCTGACGATCCTTATGGTTACTCATGGAAATTCCGGTGAGTTTAAAGGAGCAAACCGGTTCTTTAAAGCGGAAGAGGGGAGGATCGACGAAGTATGAGTATTTTACAGTATGGATTTATGCAGAGGGCTTTTCTGGTGGGAATCCTTCTGGCTGTGATCACGCCCTGCATCGGGATCACCATTGTTCTGAAACGGATGTCCATGATCGGAGATGCGCTTTCCCATTCTTCACTGGCCGGTGTTGTGCTGGGACTGATACTTGGAGTGAATCCGGTAGCCGGTGCAGTAGTGATGTGCATCGTAGCTGCTCTTGGAATTGAGGCTATCCGCAAAAAAATCCCGCGTTATTCGGAGGTGGCGATCTCCATCGTCATGTCTGCCGGGATCGGACTGGCCGGTGTGCTGTCCGGCTTTGTGGAAAACGGTGCCAGTCTGAACAGCTTTTTGTTCGGAAGTATTGTGTCCATCAGTGAAGGAGAGCTGGCGCTGGTAGTTGTGATCAGTGTGCTGGTACTGGCAGCAGTGCTGTTTTTTTACAGGGAACTGTTTTATATCGGCTTTGATGAAAATGCGGCAAGGATCTCCGGTGTTTCCGTGCGGAATATTAATTTTCTTTTTACTATTCTGACGGCTCTGACAGTTTCCATTGCGTCCCGTACAGTAGGGACCCTGATCGTTTCCTCCATGCTGGTAGTTCCGGTGGCGTGTGGGATGCAGATGGCAAAAAGCTATAAGGGTACACTGATCTGTGCCATTATCGTGGCGGTATGTACCACCATTGCCGGACTGTTTCTTTCCTATTATGCCGGACTGAAACCAGGTGGAATGATCGTTCTTCTTGAGGTTGCGTGGTTTGTAGTTGTGATGACAGTGAAAAGTTTTAACAAATAAAACACATTTTTCCCACAAAGTAAACACAATTAACCCATATACTTTGAAGCATCAAAAGGAAACAGAGAAGAATTTTTTCCCAGGGAGGATTTAACCATGAACAATAACAGAAAATTAAAAATAAAGAAAATGATGAAAAAAGGTGCAACCATCAGCCTGTGTGCAGTACTTGCTGGCGGCATTGGAGTTGGTGCATATGAAGGTATAAATTATTTCTCCGGTGCACAGTCCGTACAGGCGGCAACCGACAGCTCCGAGAATCTGACTCTTATGAAGTCTGATAAAAAATCAAATAAAGACAGCGAAGATACAGAGGATACAAAATCCTCCGATACAAAGGGCAGTCTGGATGTATCAGATGTTGCTGAGAAGGCAATGCCTTCTGTAGTTGCCATCACAACCAAGTCCGTTCAGGAGGTTCAGGATTATTACAGCATGTTTGGTTCCCAGTATGCGCCGAGCCAGGAGCAGGAAGTTGAAGGAAGCGGTTCCGGTATTATCATCGGAAAAACAGATTCTGAGCTACTGATCGCCACAAACTATCATGTTGTGGATGGTGCCGATACCTTGTCAGTTGCCTTTGCAGATGGTAATGCTTATGAGGCTACGGTAAAGGGCTTTGATGAAAGCGAGGATCTTGCAGTTGTTTCTGTTGCAACGAAGGATGTTTCGGATGATACAATGGATGCAATTTCTGTTGCAAAGATCGGAAACTCTGATGATCTGAAGATCGGTGAGCAGGTTGTTGCCATCGGTAATGCACTTGGCTATGGCCAGTCCGTTACTACTGGTATTGTCAGTGCTAAGAACCGTAAGACAGATGCATCAGGACAGATCGAGGGTGATTCTACAGATAACAGCAGCAGTATCAACAAGGGCGTGAACCTGATCCAGACAGATGCGGCTATCAATCCCGGTAACAGTGGCGGTGCGCTTCTGAATATGGATGGTGAGGTTGTTGGTATTAACTCTTCCAAGCTTGCTTCTACTGAGGTTGAAGGTATGGGGTATGCCATTGCAATTTCTGATGTTGCGGATTCTCTTGAGAACATGATGAATGCCAAGGCAAGAGATAAAGTGGATAATCATGGTATCCTTGGTATCACAGGCAGTACAGTAAGTACGGAGGCAGTACAGATTTATGGTATCCCGCAGGGTGTATTTGTTTCGAAGGTAACCGAGGGCGGCCCTGCCGATGATGCAGGTATTACCAAGAATATGGTCATTACAGAGTTTGATGGTAAAACGATCACCAGTATCGATCAGCTGGTTGAGCTGCTTCAGTATTATGAGCCGAAGGAAAAGATCGATGTGACGGTTGCAGTTCTGGATGGCAATGAGTATAAGGAGAAGACACTCACTGTAAAACTTGGTAAAGATGACAGTTCCAGCAAGGATAGCAAGGACAGCTCTGAGGATAGCACGTCCCAGGATTCCCAGGATGCAGATATCCCAGATATCCAGGGAGGACAGGATGACTCCGATCAGGGGGATGCAGACGCATTTGCTGATGATGGAGAAGCCAGCCTGTTTAGAGATTTTGAGCAGAATGGCTTGTATGACTGATCAGTCCTAAATTATAGATGGAGAGCATTTTCGAGGTGAAGAACTGCAATCAGTTCATCCCCTCCATGAATCCGCAGGAAAGAAACCAGAAATACAGCGGATGGAAAAAGTTCTCGTATAATAAAACGGGAGCTTTAGGCAGCGGCAATTGCTTGACCCCATGTGTATGTCAGATTATAATAAAATAACAGGCATTTCCGGATGCATTCCAGATGTATCGGAAATGACGGAAAGCCGGTCTTTGCCAGTATCATGTGCAGAGGCCGGCAAAAGTTATATTCAGAGATAAATGATCATCCATTTGCAGTAGCTGTGCAGTGGCATCCGGAGATGATGTATGATTCTTCAGAACAGCTGAAGCTTCTCCGGGCATTTGTGGAGGCAGCAGGGAAGGAGACGGAAGCATGAATATTTGTATCTATGGAGCGTCCAGCGCAGAGCTGAAAAAGATCTATTATGAGAAAACGGAAGAGCTGGGACAGCTGATGGGGAAACGTGGCCACGGCCTTGTTTTCGGAGGTGGAAAAGAGGGGCTGATGGGGGCGGCAGCCCGGGGTGTTGACAGAGAAAAAGGTTATATCCTAGGTATCGCACCGAGATTTTTTGACCAGCCGGGAGTGTTGTATGAGCATTGTACAGAGTTCATTTTTACTGAAAATATGCGTGAGAGGAAGCACCTGCTGGAAAGCCGCTCGGATGCGACTATCGTGGTACCTGGGGGAATTGGTACTTATGAGGAGTTTTTTGAGATTCTGACATTGAAGAGTCTGGGACGGATCGACAGGCCGATCGTTCTTTATAATATTCAGGGATATTACGACAGCATGCAGGCACTCCTGGAATACACAGCAGGGGAAAAATTTATGTCCAGAGATGTTGTGGGTATGTGCCGGTTCATGAAAGACCCGGAGGAGATCCTGGATTATATTGAGAATTACCGGAATTATGGGGGAAGGCTATAAATAAAATACAGTACGGCTGATACAACAGCCCTGTATATAAGATCGTGCGAAGGGGATTTTTACAGGAGAAGATATATTTTATGAGGAAAATAATGTTAAATGGCCAGTGGGAGCTGGCAGAAGCAGGAAATGACAGATTATGTGAGGTACAGGTTCCGGGATCTGTGCTTTCCGGGCTCTATGGTGCCGGGAAGATCGAAGATCCTTTTTACCGGACAAATGAGGATGTGACAAGGGAACTGTTCCGGAAGGATTATGAATTCAGCAGAACATTTGTGGCTGCAGAGGATATCCTGAAAGAAGAAAAAATAATTCTGGTCTGTGAGGGGCTGGATACTCTTGCAGATATTTATATCAATGGGCAAAAAGCCGGATCTGCAGATAACATGCATCGTACCTGGAAGCTGGATGTGAAAGAATTTCTTCATTCCGGGGAGAATCAGATCCGGATCGTATTCCGGTCGGTATTCAAGTATATCGAAGCTTATGAGTATGAAGATAATAAAGAGATCCACTATGTTCCCTGCGGTGGAATGAAAGGAAACCAGCTGATCCGGAAGGCTCATTGTATGTTTGGATGGGACTGGGGCCCCCAGACCATTGATGCCGGGATTTTTCGGGATATTTATCTGGAAGCATACAGTCATCCGAGAATTGAGGATGTGAAGATCACACAGGTGCATGGGGATAATGCTGTGGATGTGTGTACAACTGTGGCTGTAAGCGGAGATGCTGTGGATAAGTGTCAGGTGAGAGTGACGATCCAGGAGGATGCAGAGAGCGTCTGTGGACATAGAACAGGTGCTAACGACCGAAAAACGGAAGCCCATGTATGCAAAGTGGGGGAGACTGTATCAGCGAATAATAATCCAGCAGTGCTGACATCCTCGATCCACAACCCGAAGCTCTGGTGGCCAAACGGCTACGGCGATCAGCCGTTATATAAAGTTCAGGTGGAACTTCTGGACGAGTATGGCACAGTTCTGGAAACCATAACGAAGCGCATCGGTCTCCGTACCCTTACCATCAGCCAGGAAAAAGATCTCTGGGGAAAAGAGTTCGCGTTCTGTGTCAACGGCGTGAAAATTTTTGCCATGGGGGGAAATTATATTCCGGAGGACTGCATCTATTCCAGGATCACACCGGAGGTCCAGAAGTATCTTCTGGAATCCTGCAAACGTGCCAATTTTAACTGTGTCCGTGTGTGGGGCGGCGGTTATTATCCTTCGGATCATTTCTATGATCTTTGTGATGAGATGGGACTGATCGTATGGCAGGATCTGATGTTCGCATGTAATGTTTATGATCTTACAGAAGAATTTGAAGATAATATCACGAAGGAGATCACGGAAAATGTAAAACGTCTCCGTCATCATGCATCCCTTGGCCTGTGGTGCGGAAACAATGAGATGGAGTCTGCCTGGGATCACTGGCCGGAGGTACAGAGTGAGTCGAAATATCTCCGTGCGGACTACATAAAAATGTTTGAGTATGTGATTCCGAAAGCAGTGAGGGAGGCAGACAGCGAGACCTTTTTCTGGCAGTCTTCCCCAAGCTCCGGAGGCTGCTTTGATGATCCGGACGATGAGAACAGAGGAGACTGTCACTACTGGGATGTATGGCATGGTCAGAAGCCTTTTACAGATTATCAGAAGCATTATTTTCGTTTTTGCTCGGAGTTTGGCTTCCAGTCTTTTCCGTGCCTGAAAACTGTGGAGAGCTTTACGGAAGAGAAAGACAGGAATATTTTTTCCAGGGTGATGGAGAACCACCAGAAAAATCCTGCAGCTAACGGAAAGATCCTGTATTATCTTTCCGAGAATTTCCGTTATCCGGAGAATTTCCGCAAGCTTCTCTATGTGAGCCAGATCCTTCAGGGAATGGCCATGAAGTATGGAGTAGACCACTGGAGACGTCACAGAGGCCGCTGTATGGGTACCCTTTACTGGCAGATCAATGACAACTGGCCGGTGGCATCCTGGGCAAGTATCGACTACTTTGGCCGTTGGAAGGCACTTCATTATATGGCAAAAAAATTCTATGGGCCACAGGCGGTGAGTATGTGCATGGATGGGGATATCATGCAGGTGTATCTGGCAAATGAAAGTATGGACGCACAGTCATATCAGGTTGCCTTTTATGTGAAAAATATGGAATGCGAGATTCTTGAGAAGCTTACCGGAACGGGCACTGTGGGTGTGCAGGAGTCCGCTCCGATCCTGGCGGTGGATGTTTCCGGATGGGAAGACAAGAAGTATGAGATCTTTCTTGAGGCGGAAGTGACACTTGCTGACGGAGATGTGCTCTGTGATGTGGAGACCCTTGTTCCGTATAAATATCTGGAGCTGGATAAACCGGAGATCACTGCCGAGGTGGAGGAGCAAGGTGATGCATTTGTGATCCATTTAAAAAGCAGCTGCTTCAGCCCGTTTACAGCTATTGGATTTACTGATGCGGATGTTACTCTGGAGGATAATTTTTTCCATATGACAGATGGAGAGGAAATGTGTGTCCGGCTTGATAAGAAAGATATCCGAAATGGAGAGATTCTGGATGCAGCGGATCTGACACAGCAGATGGAGATCCTGACGCTGGCATAGAAAGCTTTTAAATAAAAAAGACGCGGCCTTTTATCGGAGGATAAAAAGGTTCGCGTCTTTTTTTATATGATATTAGGGGATCATCATGGGTTTGCGCGTGTTTACATTTGATTACGATATTTGGGATCAGAATTCGTAATTTTTATGTCTTTTGAAGAAATCCTTAGTTTCCTTTACAACCACACCGCTCAGGGCAAGAAGAGCGATCAGGTTCGGGAATGCCATCAGGGCATTGAAGATATCTGCGATGTTCCATACAGCTGCTACAGTCATATATGGTCCGATGAATACGCAGATGATGTATAGCCAGCGGTATGTTGTAACTGCGGCTTTGTTTCTGTTGAACAGGTATTCCAGACATCTTTCACCGTAGTAATCCCATCCGAGGATCGTTGTGAATGCAAAGAATACCAGGCACAGCATCAGTGAGAAGGATGCTACAACCGGCGGGAAAGGAAGTCCTTTCTGGAATGCGGCTGTTGTGATGGCAACACCCTCAAGACCTGTGTTCCATGTCTCTGTAATGACGATGGAAAGACCTGTCATTGTACAGATAACGATAGTATCAATGAATGTACCTGTCATGGATACAAGACCCTGACGTACCGGCTCCTTTGTCTGAGCTGCAGCGGCTGCGATCGGGGCACTACCAAGACCGGACTCATTGGAGAAGATACCGCGGGCGATACCCTTCTGCATAGCTACGACCATGGTTCCCATTGCGCCACCTGCAAGTGCGCTTCCTGTGAAAGCAGATTTTACGATAGTTACGATCGCTGCAGGAACTGCAGTGATGTTTGTGATCACGATGATCAGTGCCAGTACAACATAGAGAACTGCCATAAACGGTACAACGACCTGGGATACCTTTGCGATCCTCTTGATTCCGCCGAGAACGACAAGTCCTACACATACGGTAAGTATCAGACATGCAACTACAGTTGCCCAGGAATATGTATTTCCGAAAAGTGCTACTGTGTGTGCTTTATCCGGGTCAAAGAAATTGGTAACTGCAGATGCGATACCGTTTACCTGTGTAAAGGTTCCGATACCGAAAAGTCCCACACCTGCTCCGAAAAATGCGAAGATCTTGGCAAGCCATCTCCACTGTTTTCCCATACCGTTTTCGATGTAGTAGAAAGGTCCGCCGAGAACGTGGCCTTCTTTGTCAATGGTACGGTACTTGATCGCCAGAAGTCCTTCTGCGTATTTGGTTGCCATTCCGAAGAATGCGGCTACGATCATCCAGAAAAGTGCTCCTGGTCCGCCGGCTGCGATAGCAGTTGCGACACCTACGATATTTCCGGTTCCGATGGTTGCTGAAAGCGCAGTACACAGAGCTCCGAAGCTTGTGACCTCACCATCGCCGCCTTCTTCATTTTTTACCATGAATTTCAGTGCCTTTCCGAGGTGCCTTACCTGTAAAAGACCTAACCGAGTGGTTAACAGAATTCCTGTGAACAGGATCAGAATGATCAGCGGAAGTCCCCAAACGACTCCGTCAAACCATGTGATAAAGTTGTTGATTTGTGTAAACATTACTCTTTCCTCCATCCTTTTGCCTGAGAGATTTACAGCATTTTGTGTGCTGCGTACACCTTCGGCGCTCTTCCCTTTTGATTTGAAGAGACTCTCCTGAGTTTTTTTATTTTTGAATGATGCCAGGACCTTTTTGTGTACGGTAGTGGCGGTCATTCGTTCTGTGTAGAAAAACACTGTAACACAGAGTATCACATGAATTGATGGATTTCAATGGTTTTTTAAAAAAAATTGCATTTATTAGAAAAATTAATCGACATATAATCAGGATCTGGTAAATTGTTATTTTTCTATCAGCGGATGTTCTTTGTAATACATGCGGGTGAAATGCAGAAATGTCAGCATATCGCCGCTGATGTATTTGCTTTTTTTCCATACCATGCCGATTTTTATGCGGACAGGTGGATTGAGAGGGATGCCGGTAATATTGGAAGAGGAAAATTTATCGGTCATGCTGGAATAGAGAAAACAGCCATATTTTCCGGTTTTTACAAACTGCAAAGTAGTGTAGATCTGGCTACTTCGCATCACGATATTGGGCTTGTAGCCGTCCATTTCAAAACGCATTTTCAGGATCTGATTCTGGACGGAGTCAGCATTGAAAAAGATCAGCTGCTCTTTCGCCATATCTTTTGTTGTGACTGATTTTTTTTCTGCCAGCCTGTGGTCGTTGCTCACACAGAAAACCACCTGGTCGTTGGCCAGGACAGTGTTGTGAAATTTATCTATATTATACTGTTCCATATTGACCAAAGCTACATCCAGGGTGTCATCCTGTACCAGATTGCAGGCACGGACAGATCCGTATTCTTCCAGTACTACCGCAATTTCCGGGTGCTTTTCGTGAAACGCCGTAAGCAGCTCCGGAAAAAATACGGTACTCAGCATGGGAGGGATCCCGATGCGAAGAGGGGGCTTTATCCTGGACATGCTGGAGTAATCGGCCTGAAGCTCATTACAATATTGAAGGATATAGGTAGCTTTTTGGTAGAAGGACTCTCCCTCCTGGGTCAGACTCAGCTGATTTCCTTTTCTGGAAAAAAGACTGATCCCGAATTCAATCTCCAGATCGCGGATAGCCATGGAAATGGTGGGCTGGGTCACATATAATTCTTCGGCTGCCTTTGTGATGCTGTGGCAGCGGCTGGCTGTGCAGAAATAGCGTAGTTGATTCAGTGTCATGATAAACCTTCTCTCGATGTATTGTCAGATTAAATTTTTTAGTAAAGTTTTTCATTTCCGTCCGGAAAAGATGTGACAGAGTATTTGGGTGTCTACATAAAAATAGCATAGAAATATAATATTTGCCAGATTCATTTGTTAAGATGCTGCTTTTATGTTAGTAATGCACAAAAATTATCATTAAAAACTGATACTATAAATATTTTTTATGCGGATATATGTTTCATTAATTTGTTTTTTTGTATGTACACAAGCTATAATAAAATCATCAAAAGAAACGTGTACGGCCTATACTTTTCAGGAAAAAACCAAATGGAAGGAGAGTACAGAAATGTCTCAGACAACTATAACATTGCTGTTTCTTGTGTTCACCATTATTAGTTTCATCCTTGAAAAAATTCCTCTTGGACTGACTGCTTCAATCTGTGCCATCGGCCTGACCCTTACAGGAGTTGTGGATGCAACAACAACATTTTCACAGTATGTAAACAGTAACGTAATCCTTTGCGTTGGCATGTTTGTAGTAGGCCAGGCATTGTTCGAAACAGGAATGGCAAATAAGATCGGAGGACTGGTCACGAAATTTGCCAGAACAGAAAAAACACTGATCATTGCGATCATGGTGATCGTAGGTGTAATGTCCGGATTCTTATCCAATACAGGTACTGCAGCAGTGCTGATCCCGGTAGTCTGTGGAATCGCCGATGAGTCCGGCTATTCCAGAAGCCGTCTTCTGATGCCGCTGGTATTTGCCGCAGCACTTGGCGGAAACCTTTCTATTATCGGTGCACCCGGAAACCTGATGGGTGTGAATGCACTTCAGGAGATGGGGCTTTCCACAAGCTTCTTTATGTATGCGCCGGTTGGAGTTCCGATGCTTCTGATCGGAATCCTCTACTTTGTCCTTATCGGATATAAATTCCTTCCGGATGGAAAGAATGCATCCGGTGCAGCTCTTGAAGATCAGCAGGATTTCAGCCATGTACCGAAGTGGAAACAGACTGTTTCCCTAGTAGTACTGATCCTTGTGATCCTTGCAATGATCTTTGAGAAAGAGATCGGCATCAGCATTGAGGTTTCCGCATGTATCGGAGCGATCCTCCTGGTTCTGACAGGAGTTATTTCCGAGAAAGACGCACTGAAGTCCATTGACCTGAAGGTTGTATTTCTTTTCGGCGGTTCTCTGACACTTGCAAAAGCATTGGATACAACCGGAGCCGGAGAACTGATCGCAGATAAGATCGTAGGACTTCTTGGAGCAGATCCGAGTCCGATCCTTCTTCTTCTGGTGATCTTTATTGTAACCTGTGTGCTGACAAATTTCATGTCAAATACAGCAACCACAGCACTGATGATTCCAATTGCGGTATCTCTTGCAAACAACCTCGGAGCAGATCCGAGAGCCGTTGTTATCGCAACTGTTATCGCAGGTTCCTGTGCATATGCAACACCGATCGGTATGCCAGCAAACACCATGGTAGTCGGTCTTGGAGGATACAAATTCAAGGACTATGTGAAATCCGGTCTGCCGCTGATCCTGGTATCCTTTGTGATCTGTATGATCCTGTTGCCGATCCTGTTTCCGTTCTATCCGTAAGGAGAGAAACTTTTGAGTTACTGTTCACTTTGTGACCAGCAACACTTTTGATTAAGTTCATTCCCTTCTGCACTGACCATACAGTGAAGGAGAAATGATAAATAAGCCAAAAAAGCCATCTTAACCATTAATCAGCCAAAATTAATGATGAAACAACCAACAAAAACCTATGTAACTAAAAAACATTAAACCATCGAACCATATCAGGAGGTAAATCATGACTAAGGAAAATGGAGTTAAAGTATTAACAGACATGGTAGCAGATTTTGTTGCCCATATTGGAAAAAAATTACCGGATGACGTAGTTAATAAACTTGAAGAGCTTGGATCACAGGAAACAGCTGCACTTCCAAAGGTTCTTTATGAGACCATGACAAAGAACCAGGGACTTGCTGTAGAGCTGAACCGCCCAAGCTGTCAGGATACAGGTGTTCTTCAGTTCTGGCTGAAATGCGGAACAAATTTCCCGTATATCAATGAGCTGGAGGCACTCCTGAAAGATGCTGTTGTTCAGGCTACTTTTGCAGCACCGTTAAGACATAATTCCGTTGAGACTTTTGATGAGTACAATACAAAGAAAAACGTTGGTAAGGGAACACCGACTGTATGGTGGGATATTGTTCCAAACAGCGATAAATGTGAGATCTACGCATACATGGCAGGCGGCGGATGTACCCTTCCTGGAAAAGCAATGGTTCTGATGCCAGGTGCCGGTTATGAGGGTGTTACCGATTTCGTTCTGGATCAGATGACAACTTACGGACTGAATGCGTGTCCTCCGCTTCTTGTTGGTGTTGGGGTAGGTACATCTGTAGAGACAGCTGCCCTGAACTCCAAGAAAGCGCTGATGCGTCCGATCGGTTCTCACAATGACAACGCAAACGCAGCAAAAATGGAGAAGCTTCTCGAGGACGGTATCAATGCCATTGGCCTTGGACCGCAGGGTATGGGCGGAAAGTATTCTGTAATGGGTGTCAACATTGAGAATACCGCACGTCATCCATCTACCATCGGTGTTGCAGTAAACGTTGGATGCTGGTCTCACCGTCGTGGACATCTGGTTGTAAATCCGGATCTTACAGTAACCTGTGATACTCATTCCACATGGAAATTTAATGCTTAATATAAACGGAGGGAAAAATCATGATCGAAATCAGAGGAGATAAAAAAGTTCTTATTACACCTATAAGCGCAGAAGACCTGGCTGATATCAAAATCGGCGATATTGTATGGCTGGACGGAGATCTGATGACCTGCCGTGACGTTGCTCACCGTCGTCTGGTTGAGTATGGAAGAGAGCTTCCGTATGATATCCGCAACAAAGCGATTTTCCATGCCGGCCCGATCGTTCGTAAGATCGAGGGTACAGAGGATGATTATGAAATGGTTTCTGTAGGACCGACAACTTCCATGCGTATGGAGAAGTTCGAGTATGAGTTTACAAAACTGACTGGTGTCAGAGTGATCGTTGGTAAAGGTGGTATGGGCCCGAATACGGAGCGTGCTTGTAAAGAGTTCGGTGCTATCCACTGTGTTTTCCCGGCTGGATGTGCAGTTGTGGCTGCTACAGAGGTTGAGAAGATTGTTGAGCATCACTGGGATGAGCTTGGTATGCCTGAGACTTTATGGTGCAACAAGGTTAAAGAATTTGGGCCGCTGATCGTATCTATCGATGCACAGGGACGTAACCTGTTTGAGGAGAACAAGGTTGTATTTAATGAGCGTAAAGAGGCTGCCAAGCAGGCAATTTATCCTGAGGTTAAGTTCATTAAATAATATTGGATATTGAAAAAATTTTTCGGGATATCTGAAATAACGAGGCTCTGCCATGAGAGCTTCGGGATTGACTGGTGATTGTGAAATTGAATTAACAGCGTGATATGAAAAAGAGAGATGTCCTGCAGATCATATAATGTGGTCTGCAGGATGTCTTTTTTTGTTGCTTTTTGTTGTTTCTTGGGTTTTTTGCGTTTTACAGGGGTGAGGGGGTGTGATAGAATATAAGCGTTGCAGCAGGCTGGTTATTAAGGTATTATCTGGTATGGATCTTGCGCAGTGAAGGTGGATCGTGGATATCTGCCTGACAATATTTTCAGAGAGGATGAGGTATGAGGTTTATGGGGGATTTTTTGAAGAATATTAACTGGAAGCATGTTCTGATCATGTGTATCGGAAATGTTTTTGCAGGTATGGGGATTGGAATTTTCAAGCTTGCCGGGCTTGGAACGGATCCGTTCAGTGGAATGAATATGGCGGTTGCGGATATGATTGGTATGGCGTATGGTAATTTCCAGCTGATTGTAAATATTGTGCTGCTGATCATTGAGATTGCTTTTGGCAGAAGGTTCCTGGGGATCGGTACGGTTGTGAATGCGGTTTGTCTGGCTTATATTACTACTTTCTTTTATAATATTTATACTGGTGTTTTTGGATTGGAGCTTGTGGCGCTGCCGGTACGTTTGGTGGCACTGTGTGTGGGTGTTGTGATCTGCTGTCTGGGACTGTCGATGTATCAGATGCCGGATGAGGGGGTTGCGCCTTATGATAGTCTTTCGCTGATCATGACAGAGAGATGGCCGAAGATTCCTTATTTCTGGCACAGGATGTCTAATGATGTGCTTTGTGCGCTGATCTGTTATCTGACTGGTGGTGTTGTGGGTATTGGTACACTGGTGACGGCTTTTGGGCTGGGACCGGTGATCCATTTCTTTAATAGGGTTTTTACCGGGAAGCTGCTTGCCTGGGTTGATGGTGAGTGAGTTTGTAGTTGTATGGGGTGAGCTGAACTGGCTGCGGGATGTGGCTGGTTCGGCTTTTTTTGGTGAAAAGGGACGCCCGTGAGGCGTGTGCTGCCTGCCGCCGGGGCTTCGTCGGGGGCCAGCCAAGAATCAGCTCCCCTCCTGCAGAGTCCGGCGACAGGCAGCACACGCCTCACGGGCTGGCTTTTCAGGGCGGTAGGGTAGTGTGGCTGCTCGGGAGTTGGATGAGCTATCAGTGCTTCGCTGGATAGCTGGGAGGAAAGGCTGATTTTGCAGTAAGTGGCCGAAAAAAATTACCGATGCGAATATCCACTTGACTGGATCTCTTTACCTTGACATCTTCCGTGAGAGTATGCACAATAAAGGTATCATAAATTTGCCAGACAGAGATAAAATATGAAACAAGAGTAATAAACATGCAGAACATTTTCATCGTAGAAGACATGCCAGATCAGACTTGTCTGTTAAGAAGGATGAAACCGCAGGAAAGGAGAAAACTATGAAAAAGAAGCTTCTGAAAAAATTGATGGTCCTTGCGCTGTCCGCAGTAACTGCCTTCAGTGCGGTACCTGCAGCAACGGTAACAGCAGCAGGTAATCCTTATCCTACAACACAGGATGTGGATCGAGATGGCTTATACGAGATCCCCTGCACACGCTTTGCATGGCAGTGCGTGTATGACAGACAGGGAATCGCATTGCCTGCATGGGGAAATGCGGTAAGCTGGTGGCAAAATGCTATCAATCAGGGCTATGCAGTAGGAAATGAGCCTGTTCCCGGTTCTATTGCTGTATGGAGCGGAGATTATTACGGACATGTTGCTTATGTAACAGCTAATCTTGGAAACAACAGATTTACGGTAGATGAGGGAGGAAGAACGGACAAAGATCAGACTTCCTCTCATGGAGTTGCATATGGATATACACTGACCAATGCAGTCGGAGGAAGGCGCCCTTATGATTCCAACAAGGTGCTGCTTGGCTTTATCTATCCGGGCGTTCGTGTACCGGGCAAGCCATATGTGAGTGTGAATCCGGGAAAAGCGAATCAGACCACAACGTTTTCCTGGAATGCAACAAGCTATGCCAGATATTATGATGTATATGTGTATAAAGCAGGAGAATCCAATCCGACGCAATTTCAGTATGGAGTGAATGGAACAAGCTGGTCCTGCACATTGCCGGCGGGGAATTACAGGGTAGCGGTGGCATCTGTGAATCATGCACAGTATGCATATACATTTTCGGATTCTGTGAATTTCACTGTCCAGGCAGCTCCGGTCACACATACACATAACTATCAGAGAGTAACAGTAAAGGCAACCACCACTGCCAACGGATATACACAGGAGCAGTGCAGCTGCGGAAGTATACAGAATAAACAGATCATCTATTATCCGAAAAAAATACAGCTTTCCAGAACAAGCTATACTTATAATGGAAAAGTAAAAAAGCCAACGGTAAAGGTTACAGACAGCAACAACAGGGTGATCAGTGCAGACAACTATACAGTTACCTATTCTGCCGGAAGAAAATATGTTGGAACTTATCGGGTAACAGTTCGGTTTAAAGGCAATTACTCGGGAACCGTTACAAAAACCTTTAAGATCACCGGAAAAGCTCATAAACACAGCTACAAAAAACAGGTAAAGAAAGCGACTACATCCAGGAACGGATATGTGCAGTATCTTTGCTCCTGCGGTGCAGTGACCGGAAAGAGAACCATCTATTATCCGAAGACAATAAAGCTTTCTGCCACAAGCTATACATATGACGGAAAAGTAAAAACACCGAAGGTAAAAGTAACCGGTGCGAATAAAAAAACCATCAGTTCCGGCAATTATAAGGTGTCATATTCCCGTGGAAGAAAAAATGTTGGTACTTATAAGGTAACGGTGAAGTTTAAGGGGAATTACAGCGGAACCGTAACAAAGACCTTTAAGATCAAGGCGAAACCTAAAAACTGGGTTTATGTGGATACGCTTCCCAAGAATATTACTTCCGATAAATATACGATCCAGTATAAACACACCTATCAGAAAACAACCTCCAGCTATGTCAACGATGGTGGTGTTTATGAGTCTGTAAGACCACTGGAGACATCTGCTTCCAGACAGCTGGTGGGCTATTATTACTATCATTTCTGCGGACCGAATACCGGAAAGAATGTAAACTTCGCACAGACGGGATCTTATGTACATTTTGACAGTGTGGCAGCCAGTCAGGTAACCGTAGCTGCTTCCGGCGCAGATGGAGATGACCCGAGTATTACCTATTATCTGCTGAACTGGAACGGGAACGGCAGCCGGGTATGGTGCTCCAGCGGAACTACCTGTAACGGCGCCTACGGAAGCCACGGAGCCAGAGGCCAGGCCTGGTACCGCATGAACCAGTACCAGAACAAAAAACTCCAGACTCAGACCACAACCTCCGAAAGTGATTGGACAACTGGTAAAGACAGCACAGCAGTAAAAACCGTTTACCGTTATAAAGCAAAATAGGTCATAGATCAGTCATAAATCAGAAACTCCCTCATGTATCAGAAAAAACTGATATGTGAGGGAGTTTTTTTGCAGAAGGATATTTGTAGTCTGCGCCGTATCTGGTTGATTGCCATAAAATATTGTGTCGAAATACAGAGAAACAACAGGAAGGAAAAATCTTGGATGCAAGATAAAAATATGATATTCTATAAGTATCTTATAAGACTTATTCTAGCCGTATGGCATTCACAGATGTTTCAGATCTGAAACGGAATTTCCATTTTTTATCAGACAAGGAGAAGATTAATTGAATACGAAATTAAAGGCTTATTTTCCAATGATAAGAACCCGCGAGGAGATTTTGCGGGACATTCAGCAGAACATAAATCTGACAGAGAGATTTTATAGCTGGAAAGAAGAACAGAGAGAGGAATTTATGGATTTCTGTACGGGAGTGAAGGGGGTGAAAATGCTGTATGATGCATTTTTTAAAGAAATTATGAATCCGGAAACAGTACCGGAAAGATTAGAGGATTTTCTTGAAGTATTGCTTCAGAGAAAGGTGAAAATTATCGAAGTTTTACCAGGAGATTCTACAAGACTGGCAGATGAGCAGTCTCTTTTGATCATGGATATTCTGGTACGATTTGATGATGGTTCATATTGTAACGTGGAAGTGCAAAAAATAGGTTACGCTTTTCCTGGGGAAAGATGCGCATGTTATTCTTCTGATCTATTATTAAGGCAATATAAAAATGCCCGAAGTACCAGAAAAGAGAAGTTTTCCTATAAGGATATAAAAAGTGTATATACAATTGTACTGATTGATAAAAGTACAGGAGATTTTCATAAATATAAAGATAGATACTGCCATATTTTTCAACAGAGATCAGATACAGGATTGGAACTTAATCTGCTTCAGAAATATGTATTTCTTCCGCTTGACATCTTTCGTGAGAATATGCACAATAAAGGTATCACAGATAAACTGGATGCATGGCTGGCATTTTTGAGTATGGATTCTCCGGAAGTAATCGTGAAATTAATAAAAAAATATCCGGAGTTTACGGTCATGTACGAGCACATATATAATATATGCCGGAATGTGGAAGGGATGATGGAAATGTATTCAGAGGAATTAAAGATTCTTGACAGAAACACAGTGAAGTATATGGTTGATCAGATGCAGGAGCAGATTGATAATCAAAAGGAGAAAATTGCAGCTCAGGAAAAAGAAATTCAGATGTTAAAAAGAAAGCTTGAAGAACAGAAATAAAATATAAGATCAGAAACTCCCTCATATATCAGAAAAAACTGATATGTGAGGGAGTTTTTTTGCTTAAAAAACGGCTTATTTATTTAGATTATAGTTGGTAAATTTCACAGAGCACAATACTCTGTTTCTATAAAAATACCATAAATTTTTCGGAAATTCAAGGTGCAAGTTCCTGAAAACCGGCTTTTTTATCGTGGTTTTTCGCCATATTTTACGGATAATATAGGGCGCAAATATTGTGGTGTCCGAAAAAGGACACTATTCGCCGTCAGTGTCGTCGTCAGAGGATAAAAGACCGGCGAATAAAAACTCTTATTTGTGAACAGACTATAAGATTCGGCATAACAGGAGGAAAGATCAATGAGCAGAAAAGGAGAAAACATTTACAAAAGAAAAGATGGACGATGGGAAGCCAGATATATCAAGGAGCATCGGATAAACGGAAGGATACACTATGGCTACTGTTACGGAAAAACATATCATGAAGCCAGAGATAAGGTCAATCAGGCACGTTATGCGCTGATGAATGATCAGCTCCTGCCCGTGAGAGGAAAACGGAATCGCTTTGCAGATTACTGTAATGAATGGCTGTATCTGAAACGAAGCAGCGTGAAACCATCCACTTTTGTAAAATATACAACGATCCTGGAAAAATATATCAGGCCTGATCTCGGGCAGTATTTTTCCGAGGCTGTTTCAGAAATACTTGTAGAACAATTCAGCTACAGGCTTATCCATGAAAGAGGATTGTCACCAAAAACAGTGCGGGATATCCTTTCCGTGTTGCATTCCATTCTGAATTATACAGCAAAGCAGAATCCACTGGCAAAACCGGTGGATATCGTATACCCCAGGCAGGATCGAAAAGAAATGCGTGTGCTGACCTGTGAAGAACAGAAAAGGTTTACGGAATATCTTTTACAGGACATGGATCCGTGTAAATTTGGGGTTTTGCTGGCATTGTTGACAGGATTGCGCATCGGAGAAGTATGTGCTCTGAAATGGGAAGATATTTCTCTGGAAAATAAAGTCATCTTTGTACGTCATACCATGCAGCGTCTGAAAAATCTCAATCCTGCAAGTGAAGAAAGGACCCGGATCATAACCGGGGTTCCTAAAAGTGGAAGGTCGGTAAGGATGATCCCCATGAACCAGGATATTGAAAAGCTCTGTAACAAATGGAGAGCAGATGATCTGGAAGCATATGTTCTGACCGGAAAAGCAGGGTATTTCCTGGAGCCCAGAACCCTGCAGTATCGCATGAGGCAATATACGAAAGATTGTAATCTGAAAAATGTTCATTTCCATACTTTGCGGCATAGTTTTGCGACACGGTGTGTGGAGGCCGGATTTGAGATCCGCAGTCTTTCGGAGATCCTGGGGCACTCCAGCACACGGATCACACTGGAATGTTATGTACATTCATCCATGAACCTGAAACGTAAAAATATGGAAAAACTGAAGATCGCAGATACCGTGGAAAAAGAATTTCCGGGAGCCTGAGTTTTTTTATAAACCGTCAAAAACCGCCGTCAGAGAAGAAAGAACCGTTAAATTTACACGGATCGCAGGGAATCTTTCACAGAGTATTGTGCTCTGCGAAAGAGCAGAAATACCGGCATGGACATGTAATGAGCAGTGCCTGTTTTTGACTGCCATAGCATACAAGAAGGAGGTTTGAAGTATGATACATAATCATTCATCTGGAAAACACCGTCTGTGGAGGAAGATCCTCGCAGTCTGTATTGCGTTCGCAATGATCTGCAGTGTTTCCATCTCAGCGTTTGCGGTAGAGGCCAGCAGTGAAACAGCCAATGAAAATACTGAAACAGTACAGTCCGGATCCGCAGAGGAAGCAGAAGAGCTGACAGCCACAGAAGCGGAAAATGATCAGTCGGTGGATGAATCGCAATCGGAAGAACCTGCGGTGACAACCGGAGATGAAAATACAGAGGAACCGGCAGATGTTATCGAAACTCCATCTGAGGATCCGGAGCAGCCGGAAGAGCCATCCGTAGAGCCTGGCGAAGAGCCAATCCAGCCAGCAGATCCGACCGTGACCGAACAGCCGGAGGAGCCGACAGTCACCGAACAACCCGAAGAACCAACTGCGACACCGGCGGAAGATACAGATGCATCGGTAGATGAGGTGCAGGATGTGGAGATGGAAGTGCAGTCGGCTAAATGGCTATGGCCAACAACGGCACCAAAACCAACAACAGTACCAACGGAAACGAAAGCAGCAATTTATTATTTGTCTTCACCGGATGGCGTGCCGGGAAGTAATGATACAGATTATTGGAGTCCGGAATCCGATCAGAGTAAGCTATTGGGAGAAATCGATGTAACTAATGCAACCTGGAAAAATAATAAAAATGTTGTAAGTAATGTGAGTAATTATATTACTAAATGGCCAGATGGGACAACGAGTTCATCATGGACAGTTAGAAGAACAGATAATGAAATAAAGGTAGATAATAAAACATATTTTAATTACATTTTGGATTCTATTTGGGAGGCGTATAAAAAGAATGTAAGAGAGAAATTACAAGTAACTGATTTAACGGAAGATGATGTAACAGAAATTACTTTAGTACCATTTAAAATCTCTCGGGATAACAGTACTACAGAAAATCAATATTATCACATTGACTGTACAATCAACATTAAGTGCTCAAAAGTTTTTGCGGCTAAATTTTGGGTGAAGGAACCGGAAAGCAATGATTATAAATTAGTTGATGCAGCAAATTATAAAAAGGATAGTTCAGTTAATAAGACAAGTATAGTTCAAATTGGTTCCACTCGAGAAATTGATGGAATAACGTATATTCTGGATGGCTGGTATCCGGAAAAAGATCCAAACGGGAATGATAACAACTCAAAAATTTCAAATGAAAAGTGGCCATATTCTCCAAATGAAACAGAATTAGCAGATGGTACCGTAAATTTTTATGCTCACTACGCACCGCTTTATACGTCAGTAGATATCAAAAAAAATGTAACTGGAAATATGGGAGATAAGAGTAAAAAGTTCAACTTTATAATTTCTGTAGTAAATGGAAATACTAATCTTCCATTTAAAATCGGTGAGACACAGTATACAGGTTCAACGACAATTACACTGTCAGATAAGCAGACAACAAGACTGACACAGGTTCCAGTTGGAGCAACCGTAACGATCACAGAAGATGATTATTATAGCAACGATAGATATACGCCTTCCTATACAATAGACGATAACCCTTCTGTTTCGAATAATAGAGAGGCGAAAATAACATCTATTTCAAGAAGGGATAATGATGTTTCTCACGAAGTTACCTTTACCAACAACAAAGACGCAATCCCGGACACTGGGCTGGATCTCAATACAACACCATACATTCTGGCGTTAGGTATCGTAGCTGCCGGAGCAGGTGTGCTGTTATTCAGGCGCAGGAAGCGTTGGAATTGAAGGCGGTTATGATGAAGAAGAAACAGTCAGGGAAGAAAGGAAGCCGCAATGCTGGAGCAGAGCGGTTTCCACAAACAGAGGCGTTAAATCATGAGCACGAAAAGCTGAAGGAGTGGTTCCGGACGGTCAGGTTTCGGAAAGTGCTGTTTGGCGGAGTGGATGAAATTCATCTCTGGAAAAAGCTGGAAGAGCTGAATCAGATTTATGAAACATCCTTAAGTGCAGAACGTGCACGGTACGATGCACTGATCGCTGACCATCAGAAAAGCTGTGATGCCATGATTCGCAAATATAAGGAACTTGCTGAAAGAGGGACTACCGGACAGGATACAAATGTCTGATCTGTTCACAGGATATAGTTCCAGAGAAGAGGTGCGGAGGTGATGCGTGCTGAAAAAGATCAAACCTGTTCTCAGACAATCCGGAAAAGAAGATATTCTACAGAAATAAAGGAAGGCTACATCCGCCTTTTGTGGCGGGTCGTGTTGATCGTGGCCGTTGGCTGGCTGCTGTTTACACAGGTCTTTCTTATAGGCCAGGCACCGGATAATGAAATGTTCCCGGCAGTGGAAGCCGGAGATCTTCTTATCGGTTATCGGCTGGAACAGAATCTTGAAAAAGAAGATGTTGTCGTGTATGAAGCCGGCGGCAAAACTCATGTAGGGCGTATCCTGGGATGCGAAACCGACGTGATCACAATGGATGACACAGGAACGCTTCTTGTAAACGGAACAGCCCAGACAGGAGAAATTGCATTTCCTACATATGCAAAGGAAGGGATCACATATCCCTACACAGTTCCGGAAGGCAGTGTATTTATTCTGGGAGACTACCGAACCCATGCAAAAGACAGCCGTGAATTCGGCCCCATCTCCATAGAGAATGTGAAAGCAAAAGTAATCACTATACTTCGAAGAAGAGAACTGTAAAAAAGTAATTGTTCTCCCATTTCTGAGAGAACATAACAACAAATGTATAAGCTGCTTTTTATGAGCTTATAAATAAATTTATATTTCTAGGAGGATTTTCTTATGAAAAAGACAAAGAAACTGTTAGCATGTTTGATCGCAGCAGCCACCATGTTTACCATGGGAAGTACGGCATTTGCGGCAGAAACTGCAGAAGCTGAAACGAAAACACCTGTAGATTCTGTTACATTAACAAAAAGTTATAAGCTGGAAGTAGCTGATATGAAATCCCCGGCAGAAACTTTTAACTACACTGTAACAGCAGCTAATGTTACAGATGCAGCCAGCAATACTACAAAAGATAATATGCCGATGCCTAAAGTTGTTGCCTATACGACAGAATATACGGAGGGTGAAGCAACAGTAGAGGGTAAGGAGAAAACTTTTACCATTGAACTTCCAAATTATAATAGTGTAGGAATTTATTATTATACAGTTGCAGAAACTAAGGGTAATACTCTGGGTGTAACATACGATGAAAAAACGGTTACACTGAAAGTCACTGTTGTTAATAATAAGTCAGGAGATGGTTTCGACAGATATGTTACTGTTTATAAAAATATATCCAGTAACGAAAGTAGAAAACTTACAGAAGGTCAGAATGCATTTGAAAATACGTATTCAGCAAATTCTTTACCTGTAAAAAAAGTTGTAACTGGTAATCTTGGTGATAAAAATAAATTTTTCACTGTAACAGTAACTTTAAAAAATAATACAGGAAAGACAATGTCCAGTGATATTTCTTATAAAGTTGGAGAGGCAACAAATACTATCAAAGCAAGTGATTGGGAAAATAATATAGCAACAGCAGAAATCAACCTGAAACATGACCAGACAATTACTTTCACAAATTTACCATTTGGTGTGACATATGATGTAACTGAGGCAGATTATACTAAAGCTAAAGGTGGTTATGACGCCCCAGTGTATACGTATACAAATACTAATAAAACAGTTAATAAAACTTCTCAGAATGTGACAATTACTAACAACAAAGGTGGCGACATCGACACCGGCGTCAACCTCACAACTCTCCCATACATCCTCGTATTCGCAGGCGTGATCGTAATCGCAGGTGCAGCATTCATCACCAGAAGACGTAAATACGAAGACTAATGATCATCCAGGCAGCAGAGAGGAGGCAGTATGAACGCATCTAAGTTTTTTCTGAAAGCAGCCAACTCTCTGGTCACTGCCGTTGTAGCATTGTTTCTGATCCTGGCGGCGGCGTATTCCGGGTATGCACTCTGGGATAACGCACAGGTCTATGGCGCTGTGGACGACATTCAGTCACAGCTCTTAAAACTGAAGCCCGACCCGGAACAGAAAGACGGAGGCGCTTCTTTTGAAGAGCTCCGAAAGATCAATCCGGATGTCTGTGGATGGATCACACTGGACCACACAAAGATCGATTATCCGATCCTTCAGGGAGAAGATAACTTGACTTACATCAATACCGATGTATACGGTGATTTTGCTTTGTCAGGAAGCATCTTTCTGGATTCCGGCTGTGACAGAAATTTTCAGGGGAAATATTCTCTCCTGTATGGTCATCACATGGCAGAGCATAAGATGTTCGGAGATCTGGATCTTTACAGAAAAAAGAAATTTTTCAACAAAAACACCACAGGTACGCTGATCCTGCCTGACCGTTCCTACAAGCTGGAAATTTTTGCATGTATGCAGGTTTCCGCATCTGAGGATTCTATTTTTGCAACGGGAAAATGGCAGGCGGACACCAGCGGACTTGTGGATTTTGTCAGAAAAAACGCGGAACATGTCCATCAGCAGACAATGGATAACATTGGAAAGTCCGAAGATTTTTCCCAGATACTGGCAATGTCAACCTGCTCTTCGGAATTTACAGATGCAAGAACAGTTCTTCTGGCGGTAATGAAACCTTATTCGCCGGAGACGTAAGGAGGGGATGAAGACGAATATACGAAAATTTCCGGCAGTGCTCCTGCTTGCGGTTCTGTGCCTGACAGTTTTTCCGATTTCAGCTATGGCAGCTGGAGTTGCGGAAGTAAAGATTCCTGTCAGCGTGGAATTGTCAGGTGAGAAGCCATCTCCGGACGAAACTTATACGATCATTCTTCAGGGTGAGGACGAAGCACCCATGCCGGAAGAAAATACGATCACGATCACAGGTGCGGGGAAAGCAGAATTTCCTGCAGTGGAATATGCTGTTCCTGGCGTATACACTTACAGCGTTTCCCAGCAGCCTGGAAAGCTGGAAAACGGACATTATGACAATACCGTTTATTATGTGAAAGTAACAGTAACGAACGGAGAGTCCGGTGATCTGGAAGCAGTTGTGGTTGCACATACCGATGCACAGATGAACAGCGAGAAACAGGATATCGGCTTTGTGAATTCCTACGATCCTGTGGATACGCCGACACCTGTACCGGAAAATACACCGACACCACTTCCGGAAAAAACTCCGACTGCAGTGCCGACCAGAACTCCGGCAGCGACCATAACGAACACGCCGATAAAACCTGACAGCAATCCGCCTGCTTCCGGAACTTCTTCCTATACGGGAACTTCTTCCTATGCAGGAAATACTGGTTCCAGTCATGTAAAAGCTATGCCAAAAACAGGAGATAACACAAACATTGCAAAATGGATCGCAGTGATCTGCGTTTCCGGATGTGTGGTATTACTGGCAGCAGTATTTGTCAGAAGAAAAAAGAAAACGGATAAATAACAGGATCCGGACAGCGGTGCGGCAGGAAAAATTTCTACCGCATCGCTTTTTTTGACGAAATGTGAGGGACAGAGGATGGCAAACGGACTTAAACTGGAAGGTCAGAGATTTGGTCATCTGACGGTACTGAAAAAACTGGATGAGCGGGAAAACAGGTATGTTGTATGGCTGTGCAGATGTGATTGTGGAAATGAGATAAAAGTAAATACCAGACATCTGATGCGTGGGACTGTAAAGGACTGTGGATGTATTCCGGAAAACAGTGCCAAGAGAGGACCGGTGGCAGAAGACCTTACAGGCCGGCGTTTCGGGAAACTTGTGGCAGTAAAAAAACTGGAAAGTAAAAACGGCAGGACCAGGTGGGAATGTCGCTGTGACTGCGGGAATATGCATATTTCCACTGCACACAGCCTGAAAGCCGGAAAATGTACCAGCTGCGGTTGCGGCCATTATGTCAGAGGTCGCGGGATCACCGACATCAGCGGACAGCGTTTCGGGCGGCTGACTGCTCTCTATCATACAGATAAAAGGAGCAAAAAGGGCTCTGTGTTCTGGCATTGTCGGTGTGACTGCGGAAATGAAGTGGATGTGACAGAGGATGGCCTTCTTCATGGTAATTACAGAAGCTGTGGCTGTCTGAGACAGGAGATATGGAAGGAACTTCCCGGGCAGCTGCATATGGTAGATGGAACCTGTGTGGAGATGCTGGAAAAAAGAAAGCACCGCAGTGATAATACCAGCGGATTCCGTGGCGTCTATCAGCTGCGGAATGGAAAATACCGTGCTACCATCGGATTCAAGGGGAAACGATTTTATATCGGAACTTTTGTGGATTATCAGGATGCGGTCCAGGCCCGCCAGGAAGCGGAATCTACCATCCACGAAGGCTTTGTCCGCGCCTGGTACAGCTGGAACCGGCAGGCAGAAAAAGATCCCGGCTGGGCCAGAAATAATCCCCTGGTATACGAGATCCAACGGATCAACGGAGAGTTTCAGGTGACAACGAATATGAAAGAAAAAGAACTGCTGAAGTAAACTGAATATTCTTGCATAAGCTGTCGCATTAATGTGCTACAGCTTATTTTTTTGAAAAATACCGATAAAAATGCGGACAAAACCGAAAATAATGGTTAATATATACACATGCCTAAAAATCAAAAAATGAAAATTATACGAAATATATAATATAAATCCGGAACGGATAAAAAATATATAGACATATTTACAAATCGACATCGCGGATATCAATACCGGAAGAAGTGGTGAAATAACGGGAGGAAGAGAATATGCTGAAATTTTTTAAAGGAAAAGATAAAGGAAATTTAATCTATGCACCCTGCAAGGGTAGAGTGGTTCCCCTTGCGGAGGTTCCGGACCCTGTCTTTGCGGATAAGGTACTGGGTGACGGTTTTGCCGTGATCCCGGCAGACGGCAGGATATATGCTCCGGCAGACGGTGAGGTGGCAATGGTATTTGATACTCTTCATGCAGTTACGCTGACAAGCACTCAGGGCGCGGAAATACTGATACATATCGGACTGGATACAGTCACACTTAAGGGCGAACCCTTTAAAGCCCACGTTGCAGCAGGTGACAAGGTCAAAAAAGGTGATCTTCTGATAGAGGCTGATCTGGACAAAATTGAGAAAGCCGGTTTAAACACGATTATCCCGGTTCTGATCTGCAACACAGATGATTACGGAAAGATAAGCCTCCAGAAGGAGGGGGATGTTTCGGCGGATGAAGCCGTCCTCAAGCTTTCATGATCATCTTCATGCAGCTGACAGGCTTATAGCAGCCCGGAGATAGTAGCAATTTTCGGGGTGTTATAACCGGAGTGATCCGGTCAAATATATTTATTTTAAGGGAGGGGAAATATATGAAATTTCTTCAAAAACTGGGAAAAGCGTTAATGCTTCCGGTGGCAGTACTGCCAATCTGTGGTATCCTCATGGGTATCGGATACTGGTTATGTCCGGCAACCATGCAGGGTGGAGACATTCATGGCGCAGCCAATCTGATCGGTCTGTTTCTGGTTAAGGCAGGCGGAGCTCTGATCGACAACATGGCAATCCTTTTTGCTATCGGTGTTGGTGTCGGTATGTCAGAAAAGAATGACGGAACCGGCGGAATCGCTGCACTTGCATCCTGGCTGATGCTCACAACACTTCTTTCTACAGGATTTGTTACAACCATCATGCCATCAATCGCTGACAGTGCAACAAAAACTCTTGCATTTGACAAAATTGCGAATCCTTTTATCGGAATCCTTGCCGGTATTATCGGATCTACATGCTATAACAAATTCAAGAGCACCAAGCTTCCTGACTGGCTGTCATTCTTCAGCGGCAAGCGCTGCGTAGCGATTATCGCAGGAGTGGTTTCCATTATTGTATCTGTTGTATTACTGTTTGTATGGCCATTACTTTTCAGTGCACTTGTAGCATTAGGAAAAGCAGTTGCAGGTATGGATGTTGTTGGTGCAGGTATCTATGCATTCCTGAACCGTCTGCTGATCCCTACCGGATTACATCACGCACTGAACAATGTATTCTGGTTTGACACCATCGGACTTGGTGATCTTCAGCACTTCTGGGCAGGTGAAACCTCTGCAGATGTATCCTGGAGCCTTGGAATGTACATGTCCGGATTCTTCCCATGTATGATGTTTGGTATTCCTGGTGCAGCACTTGCAATGGTTAAATGTGCGAAACCTGCAAAGAAAAAAGTTGCCATCGGTCTTGTTGCATCTGCAGCGATCTGTGCATTTATCTGTGGTGTAACTGAGCCGTTCGAGTTTGGATTTATGTTCCTTGCTCCTGGCCTTTATGTAATTTATGCATTACTTTACGGTATCTTCACCATGATCACAGTTGCTCTTGGCTTCCGTGCAGGCTTCAGCTTCTCCGCCGGTGCGATGGATTTACTTTTCTCATCCTCACTTCCGGCAGCACAGAAGACATGGCTCATCCTTCCTCTTGGAATTGCAGCATTTATCGTATTCTATGTTGTATTCCTTTTTGCCATCAAGAAATTTGATCTGAAGACTCCGGGAAGAGAAGACGATGACGATCTTGAGGCAGAGAAGAATATCGAGCTTGCAAATGATGACTATACTGCTATTGCCGCGAAGATCCTTGAAGGCTGTGGCGGAAAAGAGAACATCACAAGCATCGATAACTGCATCACAAGACTGAGACTTGAGGTTAAGGATATTACAGCTGTAAATGATAAGGTGATCAAATCTGCAGGTGTTGCAGGCGTGATCAAACCTGGAAAAACTTCTGTACAGGTTATTATCGGAACCAAGGTTCAGTTTGTTGCAGATGCATTTTCTGCGCTTTGTAAATAATGGCTTTTTTGAAGTCAGGTATTTGTTAAAATAATTATGGGGGCAGCAGCAGAACTGTGAAAACGGTTCTGCTGCTGTTTTTTGTATACCTTATATTGACCGATACTTTCAAAAAGCGTACAATGTTACTTCGATAAAAGGCAACCGGTCAGTGCGTTTACGATTGCAATATTTCTACAGGGGGAATGAAGTTAATGAAATCCTGCATATTTCACAAAAAATATCTTTTAGCCGGCATATATATTATTTTTGTTCTGTTTACCTGCTGTAATTCCCGATTTTATCATACACCGCTGGCAAAAATATGTTCCGTAACAGAAAAACAGACTCTGAGCAGAGAAGGAACCAGGGGCTCAAAAGAATATTACTATACTCAGAATATTACGGCACGGATATTAAACGGTTCGCATAAAGGGGAAAAAATAACGGTCTCTAATGAATATACATCTTCTCAGGTTCAGACCAAGAAATATCATAAAGGAGACACCGTTCTTTTAAGCGGTTCAAAGGAAAGCCCCGGAAAAACGATACGTTCTGTAAAAAGGGATGGGTATCTGGCATTACTGGCAGGAGGATTATTTTTTCTTCTGATCTGCATTACAGGAAAGCAGGGATTTTACACGATCATATCACTGATACTGAATACAGTCATATTTGCGTATGGATTTCAGGCGTTTACAGAAGGGAAAAATATTTTAAATATCTGTAATGTCATCGCAGTTCTTTTTTCACTGACTACATTGATCTGCTTAAATGGAATTCATAGAAAAACATTTTCCTCAGTTCTTTCAACACTGTGTGTTCTGTTTCTGATCATGGCATTGTTTGAATTTTCTATTTATATGTACGGAGATCTGGATTATTCCAATCTGGAATACCTTGGAAGTACAGGCAATTCAGCAGATATATTCTGGGCAGATATTATGCTGACAGGACTTGGTGCAATTATGGATGTGACGGTGACGATCAGCGCAGCAGTAGGAGAGATCGTGCGGAAAAATCCATCGGTTTCTCTGAGAAGACTGATACATTCCGGTCGTGAAATCGGATATGATATTATGGGAACCATGATAAATGTACTGCTGTTTGTTCTGGCAAGCGGCATGATTCCCATGTTCATACTTAAGATGAATAATGATATAAGTTTTATAACGATCGTGAGATACCACATTCCATATGATATCTGTCGTTTTCTGATAGAAAGTATTGGAATTGTACTGGCAATACCGGTATCTGTTTTTATTGCTTCAGCGATTATGAAAATACCATCACGGAAAAGGGGTGTCAGAGAATGATCATTTTTCTTGCATTGATTTTAATTTTTCTGGTGATCTTGATTGGCGGAGAGCGTGGAGCCATGTCAATTATGACACTGGCGGGGAATATTGTAATTTTATTTTTTTCAATTATGCTGATGTCTGCCGGTTTTCCTGTACTGCTCCTGATATTGGTGGCAGGTGCAGGTGTCTGTTATATTTCTCTGTTTTATCAGAACGGAAATAATCCAAAGACGCGGGCGGCTTTTCTGGCTACACTGCTGGTAATGTTACTTTTGTTTATTCCGATTTATATTATTACGTGGAGATCAGGAAGTTACGGGTTAAATGAGCTGCAGATTTCGGAAGACGATTTTATGTATTATTACAGTACGGACCTTCATATTAACATGCTTCATGTAGGAATATTTGTAACTGTTTTCAGTACTCTTGGGGCTGTTATCGATACAGCATTATCTGTAACATCTTCTGTATATGAAGTCTGGACTCATAAAAACAGTCTGACAGCGAAAGAGCTTACAGCTTCCGGCTATCAGGTTGGGAAAGAAATTATCGGTACAACGGTAAATACGTTGCTGTTTGCTTATCTTGGAGGAACTATTTTATTATTTTCATACATTCAGACACAGCAATATAGCCTAGAGATCATTCTTAATTCCCAGTTCCTATTCCAGGATGTTGCAGCCATGCTATCTGGTGCGGTAGCCTGCCTTATTACCGTCCCGGTATCGATTAAATGTATTATTCGACAGATCTCATGAAGCATATCTCCACTGCACTGAATACGGAATCCATGGTCCCGATACAGATGTTCTTTTCTGTATTCAGCAGACGTGGGCTCTTTTTTATGAAAGCAGTTATTATATTTATGTATTTATGGGAGTGTTTTTTCAGGCAGTTCCATTTCTGATCCTGGGAGTCCTTCTATCTTCGGCGCTTAAGACATATGTATCGGAAAAATGGATCGTAAAATTACGGAAAATGTGAAGAAAGTGTGAAATTAGCACTCGCCTCTTGACAGTGCTAATAATGCGTGTTATAGTACATACAGAACAAAGGAAGAGAGAAAAAAGAAATCTTCCGGAGAAAGTTCTTACAGAATTTGCAGATGTTTTCAGAAACAGTAAATTAAAAACGCCTGCGCAGCACGCAGCGAATATAGATCAGGAGGAATGAGTTATGTTAATGCCAAGTATTTTCGGAGAAGATTTATTTGATGATTTTATGGGATATCCGACAGGCCGTCAGGCAGCTGCCAATGCTTATCCTCAGGTGAAGGATATGATGAAGACAGATATCCGTGATGTAGATGGCAATTATGAACTGGAGATCGATCTTCCGGGATTTAAGAAAGAGGATGTGAAGATCCAGCTGAAGAATGGTTATCTGAACATTCAGGCAACCAGAGAAGAGAAGAAGGACGAGAAGGATGATAAAGGTAAATATGTTCGCAGAGAACGTTATACAGGAACCTGCAACAGAAGCTTTTATGTAGGCTCGAGCATTAAGCATGAAGATATCCATGCGAAATATGAGAACGGAATCCTTCATGTAACCTTCCCGAAGGAAGAGACCAAGAAAGAAGCAGAAGAGAAGAAATTTGTTTCTATTGATTGATCAGCATTTATTGTGAAGCCCCGGTACTGGATTGCAAGCTCCGGGTGATGGGATATAGCATAATAACAATATCCGGAACAACCCAAACGGATATTGCAAATATTAAAGCTCCAAATTGCACATTGCATTTGTTTATATAAATGAATATAACCCCCTTTTTTCCACCCCTCTGCCAATGTCCGGCAGAGGGGTTCTTTACGTTTCAGCCTGAAGTACGGAGGTGAATTCTGATTACTGTTTACTGGTAATATTCCGCGAAGCGTGTTGCTGAGAACGGAGTGAACAGTAACGAATTCTGATTAACTTTACACTCTTTCCTCACTCTGTTATACTTGGAACAGGTAAACAGCGGAAATTCGGCAATACTATAAAATTGGGGAAAGAGTTTTTACAGAGGTGAATATATGGGAGATAAGATCAAGGTTATCATGGACTGTGATCCCGGAATCGATGACGGGATCGCACTGGCATATGCGGCAGCACATCAGGATGAACTGGAGCTGCTTGCAGTGACGACATCTGCAGGAAGTACCAGGATAGAAAGAGTGACCCAAAATGCACTGAAGCTGGTGGATTTTTACGGACTGAAGGTTCCGGTGGCAGGAGGCCAGGATCGTCCTCTTGTGAAAGCGGCAATTTATGCGGAAGAATTTCACGGAGAAACAGGGCTTGGTCATTGCGTACTGCCGGAAGCAAAATCAGAGGCTGCTTCTGACAATGCAGTGCTTTTTATCCGTGACATTCTGAATGCCATTCCGGAGGGCGAGCAGGTAGTAATGATCGAAACTGCACCAATGACTAATCTTGCACTTCTGTTGAAGGTTTTTCCTGAAATAAAGAATAAGATCAGAAAAATCGTATTTACAGGCGGCGCAGCAAAAGGCGGAAACATCACACCGGCAGCAGAATTCAACATCTACGCAGATCCTGAGGCGGCAAAGATCGTATTCGATTCCGGAATCCCACTGATCATGTGTGGACTGGATGCTACCCTGAAATGTAATCTCACCAGAAACCAGATCATGAAGCTGTGCCAGTCCGGTGATCCGGCAGCCAGAGCCTGTGGAGATATGGCTGGCTACGTACTTGAAAATTTTTCCAAATATCGCTGCGTGGCAAGTATCCATGCTGCTGTACCGTTTATGTATCTCATCCATCCGGAGTTCTTTAAAACAGAAAAAGTATTCCTGGATGTGGATTGTTCAGACGGTGCCGGACGGGGTGCCACATTATGCGATTTCCGCTGGTGGCTACACGAAGAAGATGAAATGAAAGATATGATTCTGACAGATGCAGATACAGAAAGCTTCCAGCAGGAGCTGTTTGAAGCGATTTATTCTGTGTCCGAATGCAAAAATATGAAATAGCCGGATACCGATCCGGAAACAGCTGCATTTATGAAGCAGCTGAGCAGTCAGATAAGAGGACAGAAAACCCATGAACTATATTGTATTTGACCTGGAATGGAACCAGAATCCGGATGGAAGAAGACATCCGGATAGTCGGCTCCCGTTTGAGATCATAGAGATCGGGGCAGTAAAATTAAATGAAAAAAGAGAGATCGTTGATACCTTTCAGTGCCTGATCAAGCCCAAAGTGTACCACTGGATCCACGACAGTATCCACGAAGTGATCCACGTGGATTATCATGAACTGGAAAAAGGCATCCCTTTTCCAAGGGCAATCCGCAGATTTCTGGAATGGTGCGGGGAGGAGTATCGCTTTTTTACCTGGGGAGACCAGGATGTGATGGAACTTCAGCGCAATATGAAATACTATAATCTTCTGAAGCTGATGCCAGGGCCAGTGCATTACTATGATGTGCAGAAGCTTTTCAGCATAAAATTCGAGGACGGAGTATCCAGGCGATCTCTGGAATATGCTACAGATTATCTGGAACTTCCCAAAAACCGGGATTTTCACCGGGCACTGGCAGACGCCAGCTATACTGCCAGGATACTCCTGGAGATCGATGAAGCCTGCATGATCCGCCATCCGTCCCTGGATGTATATCAGAATCCAAAATCCAGAGACAGCGAGATCTATATTTCTTATACAGACCATGACAAGTTTGTGTCCAGGGAATTTGTATCAAAGGAGCGTCTGATGAAGGACCGTACCATGGTAAGTACCATGTGTCCTATTTGCAGATGCCCTGCCAAGAGGAAGATCCGCTGGTTCAGTACCAACAATTCCAAGGTGTATTACAGCCTTGCCCTTTGCCATGAGCATGGACCTGTTGCCGGAAAGATCCGGATCCGAAAAACCGATGAGGGAAAATATTTCGGGGTGAAGACCCTGAGAGCAGAAGATACAGAAGCGGCGGATGAGATCCGTGAAAAGCACGAATCTCTCCGCCGCAGGAAAATGTTACGAAGCCAGGAGAAGATCTGATACGATGTTTCGTTCGTATTGCATTCCCCATCCGACCATTTGTTTCTTATAATAATATTTGCTTTTCAGACGCAGTGGGCCGACAGCATTCTGAAGAACGGCCTGGCGTTTGTTAAGCTGTGATTTTTTGATACCTTTTGGAAGAGTCACATAAACCTTTGTCTGATAATAAAACGGATAGGTGTTTCCGTTATTCTTAAGGATATATTTGTCACAAGGGAGTACCTTAAACGGGACTGGCTCCATGGACACCTTCATATCCACCTTTTCAAAATTTTCAAAACCATAATTAAAAAGAGAAGCGGTATCGCTGTAAGCATTTGCCGCGGAAGTAGAATTCAGGATCACGGCTACCAGCGTTATATTTCCTCGTTTGCAGTAGGTGACAAGTGTGTTGCCGGATGCATCCGTGTAGCCTGTTTTTCCGCCACGGACGCCTTCATAATAATATTCGCCGTTTTTCATCATCTTGTGATGATTGAGCAGCTGGCGGGCTTCCGCAAATTTATTGGTAGGCGGGATCTCGTAATAACGTTTGGTGCAGTATCGCCGGAAAAGAGGATTCAGCCAGGCGGATTTGGCGATCTTTGCCATGTCGGAGGCTGTGGTGTAATGATTTTCATCCGGAAGACCGTTGGGATTGTTAAAGTGTGTGTTCTTGCAGCCAAAAAGCTTGGCGCGCCAGTTCATGAGTTCTGCGAATTTCTTTACAGAGCCGGAAACTTCTTCCGCAACGGCGACAGACATTTCATTAGCGGACTGGAGCATGACAGCCATCAGGGCCTGATCCCTAGTGAATTTTTCACCGGGAGCAGCATAAATACTGGAATCTCCGGCAGTTACACTGGTGGAAGCTTTTTCAGATACGGTAATGTTTGTCTTAGTATTCAGATTTTCACAGGCAAGCAGTGTAGTCAGGATCTTTGTGATGCTGGCAGGGTAGAGCTGTGTGTCCGCATTTTTGGAATAAAGAACGGCTTCTGTATTTACGTCCATAAGGACTGCAGCCTGTGCTTCGATGCCGGGACCTTTGGGCCACCCGTCAATGGAATCGGTGTCGGCAGCCTGTGAATAATAGCTGGAGTGAGCAGGCGTGACTGCTGCGGCCTGACCATCAGGAACCGGTGTGGCAGTGACGATAGGATCACCATATTCATCGTATCCATAGGCAGCCGCCGCGCAGGGAGCTGCGCCTGTGAGCAGGATCCCTATGCCGAGAATGCCTGCAAAGATCCGGCGCAAGGATCGTTTTTTCATATTTTTCATAACAAGATACCTTTCAGTGATAAATCCGGGCGAGAAGGTTATTATTCATTTGAGAATCAGTAACCGAAAAAATCTTGCCCGTTTTGTGATGAGGTGCAGTATTTCATTAATTATAGCATTGTATTAATGAAACGCTGTATTTTTGCCCTCAAGATTCTGTAGTAGTATACCACTTTCCTCCCGGAAAAACCACTTGCAGTCTGTGAAAATTCCATTAAGAAGAAGTGAACATACATATAATAAGAAAAAATCCCTGAAAACACTTGACATATGGATTTTCCCCAACCTATAATAGACAGCGTATATAGAAAAAGCTGTGATGGAGACAGTAGGCCATATGGAAAGCTTGCAGCGAACCGGGGATGGTGGGAGCCCGGGACGAGTAAATATGGCGGAATATCACTCTTGAGCTTCAGTTCCGAAGTTGTCCGGCAGCAGCCGGAAGAATATCTGATATACAGATGATCATTAAGTAAGAACTGACGGATTTCCTCCGTTACAGGGAACATATATCGGCAGATACAAAGAATTGTCCGCCATGAACAGACATGGAACAACAGCCTGCGCCATAACACAGAGCATAAGAACACAGCAGAAGACGCAGGAATCCGGACACAGGCCCGTATAATGTAACAGGTGGTACAGCGAATCAGACTTCGTCCTTTTACAGGATGGGGTCTTTTTTTATAAGTGCCCGAAGCATTGGCACGAACAGGTATCTGTGAAGAAACAATCCGCTGTGGCCTTACAGATGAGGCAGCAGCCAGTAATCAGACACAGGAGGTAAATATTGTGTATCGTAAAGTTGACACGAATCTGAATTTTGTTGACCGTGAAAAAGAAGTCGAGAAATTCTGGAAAGACAACAAGATTTTCGAAAAGAGTATGGACAGCCGTAAAGAGGGCGAGACATACACATTCTATGACGGACCGCCTACCGCAAATGGTAAGCCACATATCGGACACGTTCTGACACGAGTTATCAAGGATATGATCCCGAGATACCGTACAATGAAGGGGTACATGGTTCCGAGAAAAGCAGGATGGGATACTCACGGACTTCCGGTTGAGCTTGAGGTTGAGAAGAAGCTTGGCCTTGACGGCAAGGAGCAGATCGAGGAGTACGGAATGGAGCCGTTCATTCAGCAGTGTAAGGAGAGCGTATGGAAATACAAGGGAATGTGGGAGGATTTCTCCTCTACCGTTGGTTTCTGGGCTGACATGGAGCATCCGTATGTAACATATGACAACAATTTCATCGAGTCCGAGTGGTGGGCGCTGAAAGAGATCTGGGAAAAAGGTCTTCTTTATAAAGGCTTTAAGATCGTTCCTTATTGCCCACGCTGTGGAACTCCGCTTTCCGCACAGGAGGTTTCTCAGGGCTACAAGACTGTTAAAGAGCGCTCTGCGATCGTGCGTTTCAAGGTTGTTGGTGAGGACGCATACTTCTTGGCATGGACAACAACACCATGGACACTTCCATCCAACGTTGCACTTTGTGTAAACCCGGATGAGATCTACTGCAAGGTAAAAGCAGCAGACGGCTATACCTACTACATGGCAGAGGCACTTCTGGACAAGGTTCTCGGCAAGCTTGCAAAGGATGATGAGCCTGCATATGAGATCCTTGAGAAATATAAAGGAACAGACCTTGAGCGCAGAGAATATGAGCCGCTTTTTGCATGTGCAGGAGAGGCAGCAGCAAAACAGCACAAAAAAGCTCATTTCGTAACCTGTGACAACTACGTTACCATGAGTGATGGTACCGGTATCGTTCATATCGCACCTGCATTTGGTGAGGATGACAGCCGTGTCGGACGTGAGTATGACCTTCCGTTCGTACAGTTCGTAGACGGACAGGGTAACATGACCAAAGAGACACCATACGCAGGTGTATTCGTAAAGAAAGCGGACCCGATGGTCCTCACAGACCTTGACAAAGAGGGCAAGCTTTTTGACGCACCGAAATTCGAGCATGATTATCCGCACTGCTGGAGATGTGACACACCGCTTATCTACTATGCACGTGAGTCTTGGTTCATCAAGATGACTGCAGTAAAGGATGATCTGATCCGTAACAACAATACTATCAACTGGATTCCGGAGAGCATCGGTAAGGGACGTTTCGGTGACTGGCTTGAGAACGTTCAGGACTGGGGTATTTCCAGAAACCGTTACTGGGGAACACCACTGAATATTTGGCAGTGTGAGTGCGGACATATGGAATCCGTAGGAAGCCGTCAGGATCTCTATGAGAAGAGTGGTGACGAGCGCGCGAAGACCATCGAGCTTCACCGT
This sequence comes from Blautia sp. MSK20_18, assembly GCF_020553125.1. NCBI lineage: Bacteria > Bacillati > Bacillota > Clostridia > Lachnospirales > Lachnospiraceae > Blautia > Blautia sp. MSK20_18. Next base: position 47,314 of record NZ_JAJCGR010000010.1, on the reverse strand, counting down.
CCATACATTGATGATATCACCATGAAGTGTCCGGACTGCGGCAAGACCATGCACCGTGTACCGGAGGTAATCGACTGCTGGTTCGATTCCGGAGCAATGCCTTTTGCACAGCATCATTATCCATTTGAGAACAAAGACCTGTTCGAGCAGCAGTTCCCGGCAGACTTCATCTCCGAGGCTGTTGACCAGACAAGAGGATGGTTCTACTCCCTTCTTGCTGAGTCCACACTGCTTTTCAACAAGGCTCCGTATAAGAATGTAATCGTTCTGGGACATGTACAGGATGAGAACGGACAGAAGATGAGTAAGTCCAAGGGAAATGCAGTAGATCCGTTTGATGCACTGAACAAATACGGCGCAGATGCAATCCGCTGGTATTTCTACATCAACAGTGCTCCGTGGCTCCCGAACCGTTTCCATGGCAAGGCAGTTGTAGAGGGACAGAGAAAGTTCATGAGCACTCTGTGGAACACCTACGCATTCTTCGTACTGTATGCGAACATTGACAATTTTGATGCGACTAAATATACTTTAAATTACGATAAGCTTCCGGTTATGGATAAATGGCTGCTCAGCAAGCTGAATACCATGGTGAAGACTGTCGATGCGGATCTTGGTTCCTACAAGATTCCGGAGGCTGCAAGAGCACTTCAGGAATTTGTTGACGATATGAGTAACTGGTATGTAAGAAGAAGCCGTGAGCGTTTTTGGGCAAAGGGCATGGAGCAGGATAAGATCAATGCTTACATGACACTTTACACAGCACTGGTAACAGTTGCCAAGGCTGCAGCTCCGATGATCCCGTTCATGACTGAGGATATCTACCAGAACCTTGTAAGAAGCATTGATGCAGACGCTCCGGAGAGTATCCATCTCTGCGATTACCCGGAGGTAAACGAAGCATGGATCGACAAGGATCTTGAGGCAAACATGGAAGAGCTTCTTGAGATCGTTGTTCTCGGACGTGCATGCAGAAATACCGCAAACATCAAGAACCGTCAGCCGATCGGAACCATGTATGTAAAGGCTGAGAAAGCTATGGATAAATTCTACACAGATATCATCGCAGATGAGCTTAACGTAAAAGAAGTGAAATTCGCAGATGATGTAGAGTCCTTCATTTCCTACAGCTTCAAGCCGCAGCTTCGTACAGTAGGACCGAAATACGGCAAGCTTCTGAACGGCATCCGTACCGCACTCTCCGAGATCGACGGAACCGCAGCAATGAAAGAGCTGAGAGATAATGGTGTTCTCGTTCTTGACATTGACGGAAACAGAGTCGAGCTTGCAGAGGAAGACTTATTGATCGAAACAGCCCAGAGCGAGGGCTATGTGACAGAGACAGACGGTGAGACATCCGTTGTCCTTGATACAAACCTTACACCTGAACTGATCCAGGAGGGCTTTGTCCGCGAGATCATCAGCAAGGTTCAGACCATGCGTAAAGAGGCTGGTTTCGAAGTCATGGACAAGATCATTGTCTATGCAAAAGATAACGATAAGATCATGGATATCATGAAAGCAAACCAGGATGAGATCAAACGTGAAGTACTGGCAGAAAACATTATTCTGGGAGAAGCAGAGGGTTATACCAAGGAGTGGAACATCAATAAAGAGGCTGTAACACTGGGAGTATCCAAAGTACAGGAGGAAAACTAATGATTGACAAGCAGTTTGAGAAAGAGGAATTCAAAAAAAGTGTAAAAGAAAACGTAAAATTCCTTTATCGAAAAACACTGGAAGAGGCTACACAGGAGCAGATCTTTCAGGCTGTAAGCTACACTGTGAAGGATGTGATCATTGACAACTGGCTCAAGAGCCAGAAGGCGTATGAAAAACAGGACCCGAAGATCGTATATTATATGTCCATGGAGTTCCTTATGGGCCGTGCCCTTGGAAACAACCTGATCAACCTTGGTGCATACGGCGAGGTTAAGGAGGCTCTTGAGGAGCTTGGACTTGACATTAACTGCATCGAAGACCAGGAGCCGGATCCGGCTCTTGGAAACGGTGGACTTGGAAGACTGGCAGCATGCTTCCTGGATTCTCTTGCAACTCTGAACTACTGTGCATACGGATGCGGAATCCGTTACCGTTATGGTATGTTCAAGCAGGAGATCCGTGACGGTTATCAGGTAGAGGCACCGGATAACTGGCTGAAGAACGGCTATCCTTTCGAGCTCCGTCGTCCGGAGTATGCAAAAGAGGTTCATTTCGGCGGATATGTACGCGTTGAGTGGGATCCGGTGAAGAACGAGAATAAATTCATCCATGAAGGATATCAGGCAGTTAAGGCTGTTCCTTACGATATGCCGATCACAGGTTATAACAACGATGTTGTAAACACACTTCGTATCTGGGATGCAGAGCCGATCGTAGACTTCAACCTTGACTCTTTTGACAAGGGTGATTATCACAACGCAGTAGAGCAGGAGAACCTTGCACGTACTATCGTAGAGGTGCTTTATCCGAATGATAACCATATGGCAGGTAAAGAGCTTCGTCTGAAACAGCAGTACTTCTTCGTATCTGCCAGCCTTCAGGCAGCGATTGCCAAATACAAAAAAACACACGACGACATTACCAAGCTTCATGAGAAGGTTGTATTCCAGATGAATGATACTCATCCGACAGTTGCAGTTGCAGAGTTGATGCGCATTCTTATCGATGAGGAAGGTCTTGGCTGGGATCAGGCATGGGATATCACAACAAAATGCTGTGCTTACACCAACCACACCATCATGTCCGAGGCACTTGAGAAATGGCCGATCGAGCTGTTCTCCAGACTGCTTCCGCGTGTATACCAGATCATCGAGGAGATCAACCGTCGTTTCATTCTTGAGATCCAGCAGAAATATCCTGGAAACTTCGAGAAGATCAAGAAGATGGCGATCATCTATGACGGACAGGTTAAGATGGCTCACCTTGCGATCGTTGCAGGCTACTCTGTAAACGGTGTTGCACGCCTTCATACCGAGATCCTCAAGAATCAGGAGCTGAAGGATTTCTATGAGATGATGCCTGAGAAGTTCAACAACAAAACAAACGGTATCACACAGAGACGTTTCCTTGCTCATGGAAACCCGCTTCTGGCTGATTGGGTAACAGACAAGATCGGACCGGACTGGATCACAGATCTTTCCCAACTTTCCAAGCTTAAGGTTTACGCAGACGATGAGAAGGCTCTTCAGGAGTTCATGACCATCAAGTTCAAGAACAAAGAGCGTCTTGCAAAATATATCCTGGAGCACAATGGTGTTGAGGTTGACCCGCACTCTATCTTCGATATCCAGGTTAAGAGACTTCATGAGTACAAACGTCAGCTTCTTAACATCCTGCATGTGATCTATCTGTACAACCAGATCAAGGCACATCCGGAGATGGATTTCTATCCAAGAACATTTATCTTTGGTGCAAAAGCTTCCGCAGCTTACGCACGTGCAAAGAAGATCATCAAGCTGATCAACTGTGTGGCAGATGTTGTAAACAATGATGCTTCCATCAACGGTAAGCTGAAGGTTGTATTCATCGAGAACTACCGTGTATCCAACGCTGAGATCATTTTTGCGGCAGCAGATGTTTCCGAGCAGATCTCCACAGCAAGTAAAGAGGCTTCCGGTACAGGTAACATGAAATTCATGCTGAATGGTGCTCCGACACTTGGAACCATGGATGGTGCTAACGTTGAGATCGTACAGGAGGTTGGCGAGGAGAATGCATTTATCTTCGGTATGAGCTCCGACCAGATCATCAACTATGAGAACAACGGCGGTTACGATCCGGACTTCATCTACAACACAGATCCGGAGATCCGTCAGGTACTGATGCAGCTGATCAACGGAACCTTCTCCAGCGATACAGAGATGTTCCGTGACATCTACAATTCACTTCTCGACAAACGCAACATGCCGAGACCTGACCAGTACTTCATCCTTGGTGACTTCCGTTCCTATGCAGAGGCACAGAAGCGTGTTGAGGAAGCATATAAGGATGAGAAACGCTGGGCTAAGATGGCACTTCTCAATACAGCATGCAGCGGTAAGTTCACATCCGACAGAACTATCCAGGAGTATGTAGATGATATCTGGCATCTGGATAAGGTTGTTGTGAAAGAGAACTAAGATATAGAAAGTAATCTGCAAAGTATTACCATAAAATAAATTTCCACACAAAAACAGGGCTCGTCAGAAGTGGCGATGGCCCTGTTTTTTGTGTGGAAATTATGCCGGATTGATGACGATCCGGTTCCGTCTGGCCAGTGCAATGGCGATATGGCAGCCTTCCGCGATGGCGCAGGCTTTATCGGCAAAGCTGATGATCCAGGCTTCCCTGTTGCGTGGAAGAGGTCCCAGAGGGAACATATGTGAGAGTATCGCATCCAGCTCTCTGTCTGTGACATCAAAGTGTGCGGCACTGTTGTCTGCGGCGGCCTTCGGGTGATAAAACGCCTGATGCTCACCGGTTGGTGTCTCCGCCCTGAAGTCATAGGGACAGAAATCGTGGAGAAGCCCTGCCCTTGCGGCGGCTTTCTCGTCACATCCCAGCTTCCTGGCAATGAACCAGGAGAGGTAAGAAACATTGATACTGTGCATGAGCCGTGTGGTCCACTGGTGGTGGGTGTACAGGCTCAGCTTCAGGAACTCTCTGTTACAGAGGATGTTCTTCACAAGCGCATGATATTCCTGTGAGACCTCATCCGACACCGTGATATCCATCGGCAATCACCTTCTTTCTTTTGTTTATAATTTCATTATGACGATTATGGAGAAAAATGCAATAAAGTTTATATTTTTTTTATAAATTAGTTGAGACAAAATTTTTCAGAATGGAATCTTCTGTTTTTCATCTGTTTTCCATGACCGGAGATATGGTATAGTAATGAACAGAATTGGTGTCAGTGAAAATATTATGAAAAGACGGAGGAGAGAGAACGAATATGAAACCAGAAAAACTGATTGAAGTACTTTCTGTTGCAGAACGATTAAAAGATGCAGTGCGTCATTGCTATACATCCGGAGGCAGGCGGGAGAGTGTTGCGGAGCATTCCTGGAGAATTTCTCTGATGGCATATTTTGTCAGCGACGAGTTTCCGGAGGCAGATCTTCTGAAGATCATGAAAATGTGTCTGATCCATGATATGGGAGAAGCTTTTACCGGGGATATCCCAGCTTTTGAAAAAACAGTAAAAGATTCAGAAAAAGAAGCCGATGTGCTGGGTGAATGGGTGAAAACTCTGCCGGAACCATTTGATAAAGAGATGGCAGAACTGTATCAGGAAATGGAAGCACAGCAGACTCTGGAATCCAGAATCTACAAAGCTTTGGACAAACTGGAAGCGCTGATCCAGCACAATGAATCCGACATCAAAACCTGGATCCCACTGGAATATAACCTGCAGATGACCTACGGAAATGAACAGGTGAAATTCTCAGATTATCTGACGGAGCTTCGGGAGCAGGTAAGAGCAGATAGTGTGCGGAAGATTGAAAAATCTGTACACTAATTTGCACATCTCCATCAGAAACATTAAAAAAGAGGGAACCATTTTACGTGGTTCCCTCTTGTAAAAATTCCGATTTTATGCGGATTTCTTATTTACCAAAGTATCTCTTAAGCAGACCTGCGAATGCTTTTCCGTGTCTTGCCTCGTCCTTAGCCATCTCATGTACTGTGTCATGGATTGCGTCAAGGTCAGCTGCTTTCGCACGTTTTGCAAGGTCGAATTTACCTGCTGTAGCGCCGTTTTCAGCCTCTACACGCATCTGAAGGTTCTTCTCTGTGCTGTCTGTTACAACCTCACCAAGGAGCTCTGCGAATTTAGCTGCATGCTCTGCTTCCTCGTAAGCTGCTTTTTCATAGTACATACCAACTTCCGGATATCCTTCTCTGTGAGCAACTCTAGCCATTGCAAGATACATACCAACCTCAGAGCACTCGCCCTCGAAGTTCGCTCTCAGGTCTGCAAGGATGTCCTCGCTGACACCTTTAGCTACACCTACAACGTGCTCAGCTGCCCATGAGAGCTCGCCTTCCTGTTTCTGGAATTTAGAAGCTGGTGCTTTACATACTGGACAGGCTTCCGGTGCCTGCTCGCCTTCATAAACATATCCACATACTGTACATACCCATTTAGCCATAGTAATGATCTCCTTTTCTTTTTTGAAATATATTGTTTGTTTTTGTTTCTTCTAAATTAATAATAGTAATTATTACTATTTTATGATACCATGTGATCTTTGTTTTGTCAAGATTGTTTTTCTTCTTTTTTCAGGCATTCCTTGCAGATCCCATAGAAGCTTGCATCTACGTCAAAGACTTTTCCGTGGATAAATTCTGCAGCTGCCTGTTCAAGAATTCCGTTAAGGCTGTCTGACTGCATATCGATCACCCGGTTGCATCTGGTACACATGAAATGTGAGTGTGGTGCGACCCTTCCATCGTAGCGATCCGCGCTTCCGAAATTGGTCAGCTTCCGGATCTCACCGATGTCACTGAGAAGAGAAAGATTACGGTAGACAGTTCCGAGACTGATATTCGGGTAGATCTGTCGAAGATTCTCGTATACTGTATCTGCCGTTGGATGATCTGTTCTGGATCTCAGAAATTCCTTGATGGATTCTCGCTGACGGCTGTATTTAAGTGCTGCCATAATGTTTCCTCCTTTCAGTAATAGTAATTGTTACTGATATTATAATACATGGCAGAGGGAAGTTTGTCAAGAGGTTTGGATATGATTATCCTGAAATATTTTCATTTTATGAGCTGGATGTAAATGAGTATTTTTACGCTGCAGGTGTAGGGGATATTTGCAACCCTGCAGAGGACTTACTTGATTCGGTTAAATGGTGAGAACTGGCAGTCGGATGTCTGACAGAGTGTTTGTTATAAGGAATATTGTGCCCTTAATGATAGGATTTTATCAGTAAAAGTCCGCAAGGAAAATTTTTTAAAAATAAGTTGACAAAGACTAACTTTGGCGGTATATTTACAATAGTTAGAAGAATCTAACTAAAACGTAAAGGAGAATGTAAATGACTTGTGAAAAATTTGAATCTGTCATGGGTTATCATTGTTCCCCTGTATTAATGGGAATGAAACCGGCGAATCTTGTTTCCTTTTCCAAGGAAAAAATGCCGGAGCTGCCGGAGATCATTTCGGATTATGAGGAGAGTCTTGAACGGGAAGGTATCCGTATGGAGATCATCTGTGGATGCAGGAAGCATTATCTTCTTCTGGTGTACCGGCCGGATATGCTGCAGGAATATCTTAAGCAGGATGAAGCCAGGAAACTTTTGCTTCAGGATGGGTATAATATAGATAGTTCTTTGGATGAGATGATCGCCCGTTTGAAGGAGAGATTTTTTCATAAGACGGAGTTTCCTCATGAGATCGGACTTTTCCTGGGTTATCCCATTGAAGACGTGAAGGGCTTCCGGAAGTTCGGAGGCAGTGGCTGCAAGATGTGTGGTTACTGGAAGGTTTATGATGATGTGGAGCAGGCTCGCAGGATTTTTGACAGCTATGATAAGTGCCGAGAGTTTACTGCGGCGCAGATCCGTGCGGGGTATTCGATTTTGCAGGTTGTTGGTATGAAGCATCTCTGTACATCTCAGATGTGCGTATAATATAAAGTTTAAAAACAGGAGGTTTTTAAGATGAGCAAGGTAGGAATTATTTACTGGTCTTCCACAGGCAACACAGAGGCAATGGCACAGGCTGTTGAGGAAGGTGCAAAAGCAGCTGGTGCGGATGTTGAGATCATGGAAGTTGCAGATGCAGATGTAGATAAAGCTCTCTCTTATGATGTTTTGGCACTTGGTTGTCCGGCAATGGGAGATGAGGAGCTTGAGGAGGGTGAGTTCGAGCCATTCTTCTCTGATCTGGAAGGCAAACTTTCCGGTAAGAAAGTTGCGCTTTTCGGTTCCTATGACTGGGGCGACGGAGAGTGGATGAGAACATGGTGCGGCAGAGCAAAAGACGCAGGCGCAGAGCTTGTTGATGATGAAGGACTCATTGTAAACAACACACCTGATGATGAAGGACTTGCAGCTTGCCGTGAACTTGGCGGAAAACTTGCATAAGATCTATTAGATTTCAAATAAATAAAAACTGAGCAGAGCATTGGATTTTCAAACACAAACACCATCCGGACAGAAGGGATAGATATCTTTTTTGTCCGGGTGGTGTTTTATTTTGAGCGAAAATATCTGCTTATTACTTTGAGGAAATATAGAAGAAATGAATATTAAGACAAAAAATCCTTGTTGATTTTAATATTTACGTGTCCTAAAATAGATAAAAATGAAATAAAGCAGGAAAGTGAGGGATGCCGGATGACGCGGGAGGAAGCGGAACAGTATTTATATTATGCGATGACAATTGGTGAACAGCTTCTTTGCTGCGGAGCAGAGGTTGGACGTGTGGAAGATACCATACGGCGGATCTGCCTGGCATATGGAGCCACCCGGGCAGATGTTTTTTCTATCACATCCAGTATTGTGACGACTATTTATGGAGAGGATTTCGGTATTTGCACCCAGACGCGGCGTGTGCCGGGAATGTCCAATGATCTGGGACGGCTGGATGACCTGAACCAGCTTTCCAGATACATCTGTGAGTATCGGCCGAAGCCGGAGGAGATCCAGAAGGGGCTGGAAAAGATCCGGGATAAACAAGGATATTCTTTTAAAACGCAGATTTTGATCTATGCTGTAATTTCAGGTTCTTTTTCCGTGTTTTTTGGAGGAGATGTCAACGATATGATTGCTTCTGCGCTGATTGGTATCGCCCTGAAGCTGTTTGAGGCTTTTGTAAAAAAAGGTGCATTAAACTCGCTACTGACAGTGCTTCTTTGCTGCGGAGCCGGCGGAGTACTTTCCAATCTTACAGTTCTAATCGGGCTTGGACATCATGCGGATCTGATCAGTATCGGAAATATCATGCTTCTGATACCGGGAATTGCATTTACCAATTCATTGCGTGATATGTTTTCAGGAGATACCATTACAGGTTTGATCCGATGTATGGAGGCACTTTTGCTGGCACTGGTCGTGGGCCTTGGTTTTACGGTGGCGAATCTGTTGTTTTAACCGAATCAGGGAAGTTCTCTTGAAGGTTACGAAAAGCAATAAGCAGTGAATGAGGAGTTTACATACTGTATCAATTGCGGAGTAGCGAAATGCAGCAGATAATGGGAGCATTTGATAGTAGTTATGATTTATTCAGGAGGAAAATATGCGGGAAATCATACAGCTGGTCGTATCCTTCACAGGATCCCTCGGCTTTGCGGCATTATTTAATATCCATGGAAAAAAACTCTGGTTTGCGGCATTGGGTGGATGCCTGTCCTGGGCTGTATATCTGGCAGTAGAGTTCATAACGCCAAGTCCGTATGTGTGCGGTTTCTGGTCAACAGTAGCTATTACTTTGTATGCAGAATGTATGGCAAGAATTCATAAAACGCCGGTAACTGTATTTCTGGTTTCTGCGACAATTCCGTTGATTCCGGGAGCAGCACTTTACCGGACAATGAACTGGATGTTGATGAAGGACTGGGCAAAATTCCAGAAAGACGGAATCTATACGATCCTTTTTGCGGTGAGCATGGCAGCAGGAATGACGCTGACAACTATTGCGTTCCGGATGGCGTGGCGGTGGATGTACAGGCAGAGGAGAATGTAATACAGTATCGAAATTCCCCGTTTACAAACCATCGGAAATGTGTTACGATTTTCCCATATGGAAAACTCATGGAAGAAGAGAGTACATGTGTACACCGTACTACAGGGAAATCCCCGGAGGACTTTTTAGATGCAGGCTGTGACGCAGTTGATGTCATAGATCTGCGGCAGAGTGAATGGTAAAGGTTCACTTTATGCAGGAGTTCCGAGACTGAGAGGGATGTGCAGGCGCAGATGGAAGATGGCTTCGGAGAGGCATTGCTGAACCGGTTTAAACGCGATAAGCGAAGTACGAATGCCCGATTTAACGGACAGCGGTAGGCAGTGACAGGACCGCCTGTTATAGCGGAAGGGTATAGAGCTTGCTGTACCTGATGAGGTTTTTGCCGCGAGGCAGGAACGAAAAGAAGTGGTAACACGGGTAATAACTCGTCTTCTCATATCATTATGGTATGAGAAGACGTTTTTTATTTTTATATTTATGGAGGAAAGAAAAGATGGAAAAGCAGAGATATTATATCAGCACTGCCATTGCGTACACATCCGGTAAACCGCATATCGGAAATACCTATGAGGTCGTTCTTGCGGATGCGATCGCACGTTTTAAAAGACAGCAGGGTTATGACGTATATTTTCAGACAGGTACTGATGAGCATGGCCAGAAGATCGAGCTGAAGGCTGAGGAGGCTGGTGTTACACCAAAGGAATTCGTAGATAACGTTTCCGGTGAGATCAAACGTATCTGGGATCTGATGAACACATCCTATGATAAATTCATCCGTACAACAGATAAAGACCATGAAGAGCAGGTCAAAAAAATCTTCAAAAAAATGTATGCAAAGGGAGATATCTACAAGGGTCATTATGAAGGAATGTACTGTACACCATGTGAGTCCTTCTTCACAGAGTCCCAGCTTGTAGACGGCAAATGTCCGGACTGTGGACGTCCATGCGTACCTGCCAAGGAAGAGGCATATTTCTTCAAAATGAGTAAATATGCAGACAAGCTTATTGACTACATCAACACACATCCGGATTTCATCCAGCCGGAGTCCCGTAAAAACGAGATGATGAACAACTTCCTTCTTCCGGGACTTCAGGATCTCTGTGTATCCAGAACATCCTTTAAATGGGGAATCCCGGTAGATTTCGATCCGAAGCACGTTGTATATGTATGGCTGGATGCCCTGACAAACTATATCACAGGTATCGGCTATGACTGCGACGGAAACAGCAGCGATAAATTCAACAAATACTGGCCGGCAGATCTTCACCTGATCGGAAAAGATATCATCCGTTTCCATACCATTTACTGGCCGATCTTCCTGATGTCTCTGGATCTTCCGCTTCCGAAACAGGTATTCGGACATCCATGGCTGCTTCAGGGCGATGGAAAAATGAGTAAATCCAAAGGAAATGTAATCTATGCAGATGAGCTGGTTGAGTTCTTCGGTGTAGATGCTGTCCGTTATTTTGTACTCCACGAAATGCCATTTGAGAATGACGGTGTGATCACATGGGAGCTGATGGTTGAGAGACTGAATTCCGACCTTGCAAACACACTTGGAAATCTTGTAAACCGTACAATTTCCATGTCTAACAAATATTTTAACGGAGTCGTTGAGAATAAGAATGTTACTGAGCCGGTTGATGAGGATCTTAAGAGCTTCATCCTTCAGGTTCCGAAGAACGTTTCCGCAAAAATGGACAAACTTCGTGTGGCAGATGCTATCACAGAGGTATTCTCTCTGTTTAAACGCTGCAACAAATATATCGACGAGACAATGCCATGGGCACTTGCAAAGGATGAGACAAAGCAGGATCGTCTTGCAACCGTTCTCTACAACCTGGTTGAGGGAATCTGCATCGGCGCATCTCTTCTGAAATCCTTTATGCCGCGTACAACAGAGCGTATTCTTGTACAGCTCAATGCAAACGAGAGAACTCTTGAGGAGATGGAGCAGTTTGGTCTTTATCCTTCAGGAAACCGCGTAACCGACAAACCGGAGATCCTTTTTGCGAGACTTGACCTGAAAGAGGTTCTTGAGAAGGTTGAGAAGCTTCATCCGAAGAAAGAAGAGCCGAAGGAAGAGGTAGAAGAGGAGAAAACAGAGAATGTGATCGATATCGAGGCAAAGCCGGAGATCACTTTTGATGATTTTGAGAAGCTACAGTTCCAGGTTGGTGAGATCATCGCCTGTGAGGAGGTTAAGAAATCCAGAAAGCTTCTCTGCTCTCAGGTTAAGATCGGAAGCCAGGTTCGTCAGATCGTATCCGGAATCAAGGCTCATTATTCCGCAGAGGAAATGGTGGGCAAAAAGGTTATGGTCGTTACAAACCTGAAGCCTGCCAAGCTTGCCGGAATCCTCAGCGAGGGTATGATCCTCTGTGCAGAGGATGCAGACGGAAATCTTTCCCTGATGGTACCGGAGAAAGAGATGCCTGCAGGCGCTGAGATCTGCTAAGTATAGACAGATATGGAATTGAATCATTTTGATAAAAACGGCAATGCTGTTATGGTGGATGTGTCCGACAAACCGGTCACTCACCGTACGGCAACAGCCACGGGTTCCATTCAGGTAAGCCCGGAGATCATGGCCGCGGTAAAAAGCGGAAATGTGAAAAAGGGTGATGTACTTGGTGTGGCCCGTGTGGCAGGTATCATGGGTGTCAAGCGTACTTCTGAGCTGATCCCCATGTGCCATCCACTTCCCATCCAGAAGTGTTCTGTGGATTTTGAGACCGATGAGGATGCGGGAGTGATCCGTGTATTTTGCACGGTAAAAACAGAGGGAAAAACAGGCGTGGAGATGGAGGCGCTGACAGGTGTTCAGGTGGCGCTTCTTACCATTTATGACATGTGCAAGGCAATTGACAAGCACATGGTCATGTCTGATATCCATCTGGAAGAAAAAACAGGAGGCAAAAGCGGAGATTTTCGTTTTAAGGAAAAATAATGATAGACAGGTGCGGAAGAAATATTGATTATCTCAGGATTTCCGTAACTGACAGATGTAATTTGCGGTGTATTTATTGTATGCCGGAGGAGGGAGTGCAGCATGTGGAGCGCTCCCTCATTTTGCAGGAAGAGGAAATTTTGAGGATCTGCCGGGTGATGGCAGAGCTGGGTATCCGGAAGATCAAGCTGACCGGCGGGGAACCGCTTGTACGGCCGCGGATGCCTCAGCTGGTGGAAAAACTGAAAAATATGCCGGGGATCGAGAAGGTGACTCTGACTACAAATGGTGTGCTTCTGAAAGATCAGATGAGTGATTTTTCCCGGGCGGGGCTGGACGGATTGAATATCAGCCTGGATACGCTGGATGAGGCCTGCAGCAGGCGGATCACGCGGCGGGATGAACTGGGGCGGACGCTGGAAGGGATTTCGGAGGCAATGAAGTATCCGGAGATTTCGCTGAAGATCAATTGTGTGCCTCTTGGGATCCAGAAGCAGGATCTTTGCCGGGTGGCGCTTTTGGCCAGGGATCACAGGGTGCATGTGCGGTTTATTGAGATGATGCCCATTGGGATGGGAAAAGAATTTCATGGGATGTCAGAGGAGGAACTGCTTCGGATCCTTGGGGAAAAGCTTCCGCGGTTTTCGCCGTATGTTGGGGAGCCCCTTGGGAATGGACCGTGTCATTATTATGATGTGGATGGTTTTTCCGGAAAGATCGGGTTTATCAGCGCGGTGAGCCATAAGTTCTGTGGGGAGTGTAACCGGATCCGGCTGACTTCTCAGGGCTTTTTGAAGACCTGTCTGCAGTATGCGGCGGGAAGGGATCTTCGGGAGGTGATCCGCAGTGGTGGTTCGGATGAGGTGCTGAAGGCTGTGATCCTGGAGGCTCTGGCGGAGAAACCGGACGGGCATGTTTTTGGCGGAGGTCTGGAGAAACAGAAGGATGATAAGACGGAGAAGCTTTGTATGGCTCAGATCGGAGGTTGAGTGATGAAGAGAGTTGCTGTGATCACTTCTAGTGATAAGGGGTACAGAGGAGAGAGGGAGGATCTTAGTGGTCCTGCTGTGAAGGAGATTATGGAGGCGGCCGGGTATGAGGTTGTTTCTGTGGATGTTTTGCCGGATGACCGTGGGATGCTTGGAAGCCGGATGGCTGAGATCGCAGATCGGGGGCTTGCGGAGCTGATCCTGACTACGGGTGGTACCGGGTTTTCTCAGAGGGATGTGACGCCGGAGGCTACGGAGGATGTGATTGAGCGGCGTGTGCCGGGGATTCCGGAGGCGATGCGGGCGTTTAGTCTGACGATCACGAAGCGGGCGATGCTGAGCCGGGCTACGGCCGGGATCCGGAAGGGGACATTGATCGTTAATCTGCCGGGGAGCCCTAAGGCTGTCAGGGAGTGCCTGGAGGTTATTATTGAGGCGTTGGGGCATGGGATTGAGATTTTGACTGGCGAGACTGGAGAATGCGGACGGTAGTGTGTGGTGTATACTTAGACTAACGAACGGACGCCCAACGGAGGCAGGGCCAGTACGGTGACGTTAGCGGAGCGGCCGTCGAGAGGCGAGTATAGCTGCTGCCACCGAGCGCCCTGTTTGAGCCGCAGGCGAGTTGGCGCGAATGGCAGCAAACCAGCGACGCAGCCGAACAGGCCGCGCAGCGTGTCACCGTACTGGCCCTGCCTCCGTTGGGCTGGCTGTTGGATGTGGTAGGTTTTATGATTAAAATTCATCTCCAGCGATTCATAATTCCTGAGGCTTGAGAGTTACATGTGGTAGGTTTTGGAAATCAATATTGCTGGTGTGATATAGGAATAAATTTGGTAATGATGTGTGATTAATAGGAGTTTGCTATGGGAAAAGTACTTGCGGTTTGTATCAGTGAGAAGAAAGGAACACAGAAGAAGAATGTCGGGTCTGCGGTTTTTATGGAGGACTGGGGGCTTGAGGGGGATGCTCATGCTGGGAAGTGGCATCGGCAGGTGAGTCTTCTTTCCGGTGAAAAGATCGATGCGTTTCGTGCGAAGGGCGCAGAGGTCGAAGATGGTGCTTTTGGTGAGAATCTGGTTGTGGAAGGGATTGATTTTGCAAAGCTTCCGGTTGGCACCAGATTTCGCTGTGGTGAGGTTGTGCTGGAGCTGACTCAGATCGGAAAGGAGTGCCACAATGGCTGTGCTATTTTTCAGAAGATGGGTGAGTGCATCATGCCCCGGGAAGGTGTGTTTACAAGAGTGCTGAAAGGTGGAAAAGTTTCCGTCGGTGACGAGATGACTGTGGATAAAGCTATGATTTTTGATACTCATGCACATTACGATGATGAAGCTTTTGATGAGGATCGTTCTGACATGCTGGATAGCCTGCAGGAGAATGGGATCGGGCATATTGTGGATGTGTGTGCTTCTGTGGGACATTTTGACCGGGTTTATGATCTGGTTGAGAAGTATCCTTTTGTTTATGGCGCAGTGGGTGTTCATCCGGATGATGCGGATAAGGTGGATGCAGCTGTGCTGGATGAGATCCGCAGATATTGCGACATGAAAAAAACGGTAGCCGTAGGTGAGATCGGCCTGGATTATTACTGGCATAAGGAGAAGGAGGAGCATCTTCTCCAGCAGAAGGTATTCCGCCAGCAGATGGACATCGCCCGTGAGAAAAAGCTCCCGTTTATGATCCACAGCCGTGATGCAGCAGAGGATACGCTGAATATTGTGAAAGAATATATGCAGGATGGGATGTACGGCGGAGTTATCCATTGCTTTTCCTATAGTAAGGAAATTGCAAGAGAGTATCTGAATATGGGACTTTATCTTGGAATCGGCGGAGTGGTTACTTTTAAGAATTCCCGGAAGCTGAAAGAGGTGGCAGAGTATGCGCCGCTGAATCAGATCCTGCTTGAAACCGACTGCCCCTATATGGCACCTGTGCCGAACCGTGGAAAAAGAAACAGCTCCCTGTATCTGCCGGAGGTTGTGAAGACCATTGCGGAGATTAAGGGAATTAGCTGCGAGGAGGTTGTGGCTGTGACGGAGAGTAATGCGTTGAAGGTGTTGAATTTAATTTGATAAACTTGGGAAAAAGTGCTTTGTTATGAGCAAATAGTTGAATGACGGATTGATTTTGAAGATATGAAATGAAAAAAGAGCTGTTGTATGGCAGGTGTGAGTGATCATCTGTTCGGAAACAACTCTTTTTTATATTTAGAAAAAATAAATTAATGACAAGTGCGCATATATGAGTGCACCATATTGGAGTGATCTTTGCAGAAAAATATGCAGGTAAAAAAATGCCTGACAGAAATGTCTGTCAGGCACCGGAGACATAAAACAGAGGATCCGGAAATACCGGATCGTATTGTACAGCTTTTACAGCGATTTCAGCACTTTAACAAGCCGTGAATTATCCTCCGGCATCATAATACAGAATCGTACAAATTCCCCGTCCAGGCACTGGAAGGAAGAACAGTCACGGATCATCATGCCTTGTTTGATGCAGGCTTCAAATACGTCATAGGAGGTCAGTCCGTTTTTCAGGATCCGGAGCAGGATGAAGTTTGCATAGGCGGGATAGATTTTGTAGGTGTCTGTATCCTTCAGCTCCCGGATCATCCGGTCGCGTTCGGAAAGGATCAGATTTCTGGTTTCTTTAATATAATCTTCATCCTGCAGCATGATCTCTCCTGCAAAGGCACCAAGGCTGTTAAGTGACCATGGTGTCTGTTTTTTGCGCATTTTTGCAAGAAAGTCCATATTTCCGGTGATGCCGTAGCCCAGGCGCATTCCGGGAGCAGCGAAGAATTTGGATACGCCGCGGAGTACCATGAGATTGGTGAATTCCCGTGTCAGTGGAACTGCGGTGATGGCGTTGATATCCGGGGCAAATTCCACGTAGGTTTCGTCGATCATCACGAAGATATTTTTTTCTGCACAGAAACCGATAAGTCTGCGAAGCTCTTCCTGGGTGATGGCAGAGGAGGTCGGATTGTTGGGATTGCAGAGGATGAGAAAATCATAGCCCTGCTCCAGCTTTCGGCAGAGATCCGGAATGTCCGGCTCGAAATCATTGCTTTCCTGAAGGTGGTAGTATTCCTGGGTACTTCCGGAGAAAGAGAGCTCTCTGGAGTATTCAGAATAGGTAGGTCCAAGGATCAGAGTATGCTTCGGGGCACGCTCCTGGATCAGAAGGGAGATCAATTCGCTGGAGCCGTTTCCCGGAAGGATGAAATCAGCGGGAATATTGCAGTAGCTGGAAATCGTATTCCGAAGGGATGTGTATTCTCTGTCCGGGTAGGAGGAAAGGATATCCACGTGTTCTGCAATGGCTCTGCCGGCTTTTGGGGAAAGTCCCAGAGGATTGACATTTGCACCGAATTTGACGATGTTTTCTTTTTTCAGATTGTAGTAGCTGCAGATCTTTTCTATATCACTTCCGTGAAAAACGGGTTTGGTATCCATTTTTGTCACCTCACATTTTTATTTTTTTCGTAAAAAATTTATATCCAGTATACACCAGAATCCGGGACAAAAAAAGACGGGATAAAAAGTTTCTGTATTTTTCTATATTTTTTGAACAGGATATTACTGAAAATTGCTTTCTGGAAATGTATGGGAATATTTGATACAATGAGCAGGTAGCGAATGCGGATTGTGAGTATCCATGCTGTTTGTCAATGCGGACCGCGAATATCCACATTTTTTCCGGGGAGGGTAAGTCCTCAGTGAGAAACAGCAGGAAAGGAAACAGAAAATATGAATACAGAAGAGAAAAAGATCGCAGTGATCGGAATTGGTGGTGTTGGCGGCTACATAGCCGGGCTGCTGGCGAAGGCGTATCCTCATGTGACGATGGTTGCACGTGGCGCCAGGGCAGAGAGCATCCGGAAAAAAGGCCTGGTGCTCCACAGTGATTATAAGGGTGAGATCGTGGCAAAGCCAGAGCGGGTAGTTCCAATTCAGGATATGGGACAGCAGGATTATATTTTTATCTGTGTAAAAAATTATTCACTGGCTGAGGTGTGCGAAAGTATCCGGGACATGGTCACGGATGACACAGTGATCATTCCTGTGATGAATGGTGTGGACCCGGGAGAAAACATCCGCCGTCTGGTTGGTAAGGGAACGGTTGTGGATTCGCTGATCTATACGGTGGCTTTTGCCAATGAGGATTTTTCCATTTCCCAGCAGGATACGTTTACGTGGCTTTGTATTGGAATCAAAGATGCGGATGAACGGCAGCAGAAGAAAGTTGCAGAAGTGGCAGGGATCCTGAAAGGTGCGGATATTGACTATAAGGATCAGGGGGATATCGAGGTGGAAATCTGGAGAAAGTATATCCTCAACTGTGCCTTTAATGTGATGACTGCTTTTTATGATAATACCATCGGGGAGCTCCGCAGAGATCCGGTGAAAGCGCAGCAGTATGAGAAGCTTGTATGGGAAGCTGCCAGTGTAGGTCAGGCCAAGGGGGTTGCGCTGACGGATGAGCACATCAATGAGGTGATCCATAAATTCCGCCATGTACATGCAGATAATGCAACCAGCTCCCTGCAGAGAGATTTTCGCATCCGGAGAAAACAGACGGAGCTGGAAACCTTCAGCGGCTATATTGTGAAAGAAGCGAAGAGACTTGGTGTTTCCATTCCGCTTTCCGAAAAAATATATCAGGGACTTATGGAAATAGCAGAAAAATTCTGACCGAAAAGGGTGAGTTTTTCTGGTGGAATCCTGTATGCTCTGGTACAATGGGGATATAAAAAATCCTGTATCGCAGGCTGAAAGGTTATCTGTGATATCGGAAGGGAGGAAAAGAGATGAAGAAAGTATTTTTGGCTGTTATTGCAGTGATCGTGGTCCTTGCTGGAGGACTTATGCTCAGTTACAACGGGCTTGCCGGAAGTAAAGAAGCTGTGGAAACAGCAGAGGCTGATGTGGATACCATGCTGCAGAGACGGGCAGATCTGATCCCGAATCTCGTCAGCACGGTAAAAAGCTACACGAAGCATGAGACGGAGGTTGTTGACAGGGTTCTGGCGGCGAGGGACCAGCTGATGAATGCGGATACTGTGGAAGAGAAATCTGAGGCAGATCAGCAGATGGACAGTGCACTTTCCGGTCTGAAGGTTGTGGTGGAAAATTATCCGGAACTGAAAAGCAATACTACTTATGTGGGCCTGATGGATGAACTGTCCGGAAGCGAAAACCGGATTTCTGTAGCGAGAAAAGATTATAATGAGGCTGTGAAAGCTTATAACACAAGGCTTGTGAAATTCCTAGGGAATGTATTTGGTTCCATGCTTGGCTTTGAGAAGGCGTCATATTTTGAGGCCGATGATTCAGCAGCAGATACGCCGGATGTAGGGGATATGCTGGCAGAGTGATAAGATCAGACCATTGTTCTGATGAAATGAAAGAACGGATAGAGGGAGAATATCCTATGAAAAAATGGATCGGACGGATGGCTGTGCTGCTGGCTTTTGTATTGACGCTGTCCGGAAGTACGCTGGCAGCTTTCGGGAAGATCCCGTCTGCCACAAAAGAATTCTATGTTAATGATTATGCAGGGGTTTTCAGCGATACCTGGAAGGAAGAGCTTTGCAAGGCTGGTGAGCAGCTGTATGAGGATACCACAGCGCAGCTGGTTGTCCTTACCGTGGATACCACCGATGGGGAAGACATCAGTGATTATGCAGTGGAAACCGGCCGCAAATGGGGAATTGGTTCAAAGAAGAAAAATAATGGTGTCCTGATCGTCCTTTCGGTTTCGGACCGTAAAGTCTGGGTATCTGTCGGCTACGGTCTTGAGGGAAAGCTGCCTGATTCAAAGATCGGACGACTTCTGGATGAATATGCAGTTCCTTCCTATAAAGACAATCAGTTTGAAAAAGGTACCGTGGAGCTTTATTATGCACTGCTAAATGAGATCCGTGAGGAATACGGCCTGGAGAAGATAACAGCTCCCAGGTATGAGAAGGTGCAGCAGGATGTGGACGACGATGAGGATGAGGGAACTGTCTGGGAGATCGCACTGGGGCTTGTGATGATCGTTTTGCTCATGGTGGGCGCATATCTGCTGTGCGTGATGCTGCCTGTATTTCTTATTGTAACTATGGTCCTGGTTCTGAAGGGTCTGATAATGAAATTGTCGGGAAAGGATACCGCAGACTACTGGAAAAAGAATTTCAGCCGTATGAGTGTACTGCACCGGCTCTTTAATTCCCTGTTTCCGCTGAGCTGGATCCTGGGAAGAGGGGGAAAAAGCAGCGGCGGAAGTTCCGGTAATGACGATGACATAGATGATGATTATGACAGCTACGACAGCGGAAGCTCCGGAGACGGAGGAAGCTTCGGCGGTGGCGGTGCAGGCAGGGATTTCTAGTGGTGTCGGCATGAATCGCCGGTTCTCTTGTACAGCACAGGCGGAGCTTTTTAATGCTCTTGACAAAATTTCTCAACTTTGCTACAATGACGAAAATCAATTCCGTGAGGGAGTAATTCGCGTGTAGACGTGGTTTGTCAACATACTGGTGCATGCACCTGGCAAATCTTAAAGAATGAGACTCATGTATATTTTATTTCTGTTACAGAGATAGAGTATACGTGGGTCTTTTTTTATGGCTCCGGAGCGGATGAATATGCAAAGGAGAAGAAAAATGCTGTTATTTATGAAAGTGCTTTTTACCCAGTTTATTGCGGAAATGGGTGACAAAACACAGCTGATGCTGGTGGCAATGACTTCCAGGTTCAAGCTGAAGGATATTTTGCTTGGAACCGGTGTTGCTGTCCTGGTGCTCAACGGATTGGCAGTGCTTGCAGGAGGTATTATCAGTACCGTGGTCCCTACCTGGCTGATCCGTCTGATCGCAGGTGCAGCGTTCCTGTTTTTTGCGGTGACAACACTGAAGGGTGACGATGATGAGGAAGAGAATGTTAAGGATCGTAAGATCAGATTTGCACCGCTGTCTGTATTCTGCACATTTTTTGTTGCGGAGCTGGGGGATAAGACACAGCTTACCGCAATTACATTTGGTGCCAATGAGGGACTGAGTTCAGCGGTTGTGGTATGGCTTGCCTGTTCACTGGGACTTTTTGCAGCGGATGTGATCGGACTTCTGATTGGATATCTTCTGAAAAGCAAGGCACCGGAGGGAATCCTCAATACAGTTGCATTTGTTATTTTTTCCATCTTTGGAATCCTGACGCTGAGACAGGGATTTGGCCTTCTGCTTGGGGCGGGCTCTTCTATGATCCTTCCGCTTACCGTAGCGGTTACGGTTGTGTTTGTGATCGTCTGTCTTGTGCTTTATAAGCAGGCGAAAAAGAATTAAATTATTATAAGGAGCTTTGCACAGAATAGGGCTCATACCTGAAAAAGCCTCCGCATACACTGTAAAAAAGCGTCTTCGGGGGCTTGGCAGTGAAGGATTATATTGAAGAACGTGCAGTTGAGATCGCAGGATATATTGTTGAAACAAAGGCTACGGTGCGGCAGGCAGCTAAGAAATTCGGGATCAGTAAGAGTACGGTACATATAGAAGTAACAAAATAGAACGGTTCGTTTGGGCAATATATTAAACAAAATCAAGGAGGAACGAACCATGAAGGAACTGAAACCAAGAATTACAGAGAATGGCATCGAATATGTGCTTGTCGGGGACTATTACATCCCGGATTTGAAGTTGCCGGAGGAAAACCGACCTATCGGTAAGTACGGACAGATGCATAGGGAGTATCTGAAAGAGCAGTGCTACGGTAGATATTCCAGTTTACTGCTGACCGGAAAACTTTGGAGCTATCTGGAGGATTTGGACGAACAAGCGGAGGAACGGTTTACGTGTATTGTTGATCAGATGAAAGCGGCTGAGGGAGTGACGGAGGAATTGAAGCGGAAAGATGCTATGCTTTGGGTACAACGGTGTAATAATATTAGAAACAGAGCAGAAGAAATTGTACTGAATGAAATGGTTTATATTTAGTATGGAGCAGTCAGCCGAAAGGCTGGCTGTTTTTCTTTTCCTAGCGACAGAAAATGATTGACAATGCTATAAGACTGTGGTAGTCTGAAAACAAGAACAGACTACTGTAGTCTTATAGGAGGCGAAACAAGTGACAGAGGAAAATATCAAACTTTTTGATTCGGAATTAAAGGTAATGGATGTTCTGTGGAAGGATGGTGACGTGCCAGCGAAATATGTTGCAGATACTTTAAACAGAGAAGTCGGCTGGAATAAAAACACAACGTATACATTGATTAAGCGGTGTATCAATAAAGGCGCGATTGAACGAACGGAACCGGGATTTATGTGCCATGCGCTTATAGCAAAAGAACAGGTACAGGATCTGGAAACAGATGAACTTATTGATAAGATATATGATGGATCTGTTGACAAGTTGTTTGCGGCACTTCTTGGCAGAAAAAAACTTTCTATGGAGCAGATTAAGAACCTGAAGCAGATCGTCAGTGAATTGGAATGAGGTGATGTATATGAGCCTGCTGCAAATGAGTTTTCTGGGAACGGTTATTATTTTACTTATTGTGGTATTAAGGGCTGTGCTTATCAACAGATTACCGAAGAAAACATTTTTGATTTTATGGTGGATTGCATTAATACGGTTATTAGTTCCATTTTCCATAAAATCAGTCACAAGTATTTATTCTCTGTTGCAGAGTATTTATTCTGATATAAACCCAGTGAGAACGGCGCAAACGACAACATTTTTACCCATTCATGGGAATATGCCTGAGATAGCAAATGGATTATCAGAGGCTATGGTACAGAGAACAGAATCCATTTCGATTTTGAGTGTAATATGGCTGGCAGGTCTGTTACTTTGTTTTGGATTTTTTGCGGTTTCCTATATAAAATGCTATCGGGAATTTCGATTTTCGCTGCCTGTTGAAAATGATATTTTGGAAGCATGGAAGGAAAAACATCCACTAAAAAGGAGTCTATCCATCCGGCAGACAGAAACCATAGCTGCACCACTTTCTTATGGTGTGATTCGCCCAGTTATTTTAATGCCAAAAAATACAGAATGGAAAAATATTTATCAGCTTCGTTATGTGTTGGAACATGAATATGTGCATATCAGACGGCTTGATATGCTTACAAAGCTGATAATGATTGCTGCAGTATGCATTCATTGGTTTAATCCGCTTGTGTGGGTAATGTATATTCTTTTTAACAGAGATTTGGAATTATCCTGTGACGAAACCGTAGTCCGCAGATTTGGAATGGATATAAAGTCGGTATATGCAACTGCTTTAATATCTATGGAAGAAAAAAAGAGCGGACTGACACCATTATGTAACAGTTTCAGTAAAAATGCGATTGAAGAAAGGATAAGAGCAATTATGAAGATAAAGAAGACATCTAAGTTTGCAGTAATGATAAGTGCAGTATTGGTAATTGGCGTGACAGGTGGATTTGCAACTTCCGCATCATCCTTGGAGAAAAATACAGAGACAGCGCAGGAAAACGGTGAAACAATAGTTGCTTTAAACGAAGTGAATATCCGGGAAGATGAACCACTTTCAAGTTCGGATGTGGAATGGTGGACAGCAGAAGAGTATGCGAAATGGCTGGACGAGGAAAAAGAAGTTCTGCAGTCTATGATTGGTGAAAAAGCTTATACAGGCGGCGACGGATGGTTTGTATGGACACAGGAAAAGGTAGATGAGACGATTGCACTTTATGAGGATAATCTTCAAAAAATAAAAGATGGGATGAAGTTGTCGAAATCATCTGATGATGCAGTGGGAATTACAATGGCATATTCTCCGGAAAATATAGAATATGCGAAGCAGGAAGCAGAAACGGTCACCGAAAATAAAGACAGTAATGAAAATGTATTCAGCGAAGAACAGCTTTCTGAATATGCAAAAGCGGGAATAACTTACCAGAAAGAAACAGGATTTCTGATGTATGATGGAAAGACCATTGGATATTTCCGGGATGAGTTTAAGCCGGGTACTTATACAATAAGTTCCAAACGTGGAGGTACGCTTCGAGTTGAAGTGCAAAGGGAAAACTATGGCACCATCACAGACGTAAAGGCAGAACCGTTATCAGATGATTTTTGGTCAGAACCGGCGGCATTGGTTGAAAGTTCCGGCGGAGAAGCTGTAACTGCAGATGAAATGAAAGGATCTGTTTTTGAAGAAGGAGGAAGTGAGAACATAGCGGCTGATGACATGGGCGAATATAGCAGTGAAGAGGGAAAAGGTCTTAATATTGCTGTTCCACAGGAGTATGCTGATTATGGAGTATCCTGTGATGCTCAAGGAAACTGGGTTTATAATGGTAAGATTATAGCAGATTTATATGATGAGGGAAGGGGAATCTTTTCTAACAGCAACGGCACTATGTACATTGAAGTAACGAGAGACAAAAGTGGAAAGATTAGCAGCTTTCAAAAAGTAAGCAAAAATAGAATGCAGGAATTATTTACTGAATTTAATCCGGAAACGGAAACATTTGCGGAATATAATTCAGAGGCGAAGCATTAAGTTAGTGCTAAATGAAACGAGGATGATTAAGTGGGAAAAATATTGCTGGTATCATTCGAGGGAGATGAGGAAGAGTTGGTAAATTCTGTTATTTCCGTGTTAGATTCCGGCAGAGAAAAATTCCTTTTTCAGGAAATACAACTTCAATCGAAAATAAGGCATAAGGGTATAGCGATTGATTTGAAACGGAGGGAAGTTGTTCGTGATAATAGAAAAATAGAATTAACTTACACTGAGTTTGAAATCCTGCAGTTATTAGCACAAAATCCAGGAAGGGTATTTAGTAAGGAGCAGATTTATGATGTAGTCTGGAAAGAAGCCTATTCTGGCGATTACAATATTGTCATGAGTCATATCAGCCATATTCGTGAGAAGATAGAAGATGATCCGGGCAACCCGGTATATATTCAAACCGTCTGGGGTGTAGGATACAAGTTTAATGAGAGGGCAGGCAGCGAGTAAATTCGCTGCCTTTCCTTTACAGGGATGGATTCAGATTTCGCTGAGTTTCAAGATAATATTGCTCTGCTGATACAGCCAGTCCGTGAATTCCGTTGGCTTGGTTGTTCCTGCCTTTACAGCTTTCTTACGCCGCAGAGCTTCTTTCTTAAAAAGGTCAAACGCAGTTTTCATTTCTTCCAGACGTTCAATCGGAAAATCAGCAGTTTTTTTGGATTTATTGATTTTATTACGCCAATTCTGGCATTCATTTTTATAAAGCAAATCATAGTTATTTTCTCTGGCTCGTTCATCAAATTCCCTTTTATTTTGAAGTGCCTGTGCTTTACGGCACTTATCACTGCATAGTTCATAACGCTGGTTTTTTGCCAGAAAATATTTTCCACAGACTTTGCACTGACGGAAACAAAGGCCCCAGTCATTCAGCCGATTCAAGTAATAAGTGATAAGCGGATAAAAAGAGCTGTAGGCAGCTACGCATTCTGTTCTGCGCCTATTATCCGGAAACCAAAGTTCAAGTCGAGTGATTTCAGCAGGAGTGTTGCGGAAATAAAGACTGCCAGTATGAAAACGTTCTGGTTTTCCGGTATCAGAATTAAAATTCATGACATTTTCTGTTTGGAATGCCTGAGTCAAAATTTGGATTTTTTCTATAAAACGATCACAGGCAGTATTACGGTCACGATATTCCCTTGTAACAAGATATTCATTCCAAATACGGAATGTAGCATACATTCTCACCGGATCACCGGTGAGATATTTTTTTGCCAGAAAATCACCAGCAGTCTGTTCCAGTGCAGGCTGTTTCCAACGGTTAGTGTGCAATGCATCACGTAGGGGAGCAAGTCCATATATATTCCAGTTCTTTTCTTTATCATATTCAAAATCTATCAGAAAACGTCCTAGAGGACGTGTTATATCATATATGACATCGTTATCTTTATTTCCGTCCAGTCGAAAACGGATTTGCTGTTCCGTTCCGATTAAAATTCGCTCCTTCATTTTGTCTCTATCCAATGCCAGAACGAAGAGGATGTGGTCGTAGCAAGGTTCTTGCCTTATAAATTGATAAGCCATTTCTATTTGCTCCTGTTTAGTATGGTAATTTTAAAAAATATAATATTAGTTACATTTATGGTATCGCGAAAGTATTGAAAAGTCAAGATGAGATTGATAAGATACGATTGCATGGTAATTTCGTACTATGCAGTGTACTTTGACAACTTTATGACCGTCTAACCTGAGATAAACCGCCATGACCTTCGATAAAAGAAGTGAGCGCATCCGAATGGATGACGTGTTGTATGCCTTGACAGCAGTATGACTCAGGAAACAGGAAAGATAAAACGGCAATGAGAAGCTAAAAAATGAGATCAAAAATGGAGGAACAACATGAGTGAAAATAAGAGATTAAACAATTATGATGAACTGCCTCTTGTACTGGATGTGGCTGATATTCAGCGGATTATGGGGATTTCCAGAGTAACGGCTTATGAACTGGTTCATACACCCGGTTTTCCGGCATTTCGAAGCGGCAGATTAATTAAGGTTAGTAAAATTGCTTTTTTCGAATGGATGGCAAAGGGGAATGGAAGGGTGCCAGAGAATAGTAACTAAATCTGGAGCAGAGCGGAGAGCGAAGTCTTTTGTGCAGGTTAAGGGCGGCAGCCATTGCCCAGTGAGTTGATGCGTGCGTCTACTCGTACTGGGTATTACCTGACGCAAATTCACGCAGGTTTGCAGCTTCGCTGCCTTATTTAATTTGGAAAAACGTGAAAAAGGAGGGCAAGAAAATTATTGAAAGCAACAAGACACAATGGACGCTCCGGGAAAAATGGCACTTATAATCCCAGGCATAATGATCGCCGTTTCGACTTGGAAAACAGTGAACATATTGATGCTGGAAGAGTCAGAGAAAATATTTACTGGGACTGTTACCGTGGCTATACCACAATGCAGAACAGGGAAGAAGATTCTCAGGATATCAGTTTTGAGAAAATTGAATGTACTTTTTATCAGGAACATTATGGAAAATATATAGAAGCGCAGAATGAAAGAAATGCAAGAACCCGTCATACAGAGCGTAACCGATCTGTGGAAGATTTACTAAAGAACAATAAAACCTGTCCAGAGGAAACTATTTTTCAAATAGGAACAGTAGAAGAATCTGTTTCCTATGAAATATTACTTGCGGTCGTACAGGACTTTACAAAGCAGTTCACAAATCGGTTCGGTTCTCATGTCCATATTCTGGACTGGGCACTGCATTTGGACGAAGGAACGCCGCACATTCATGAACGTCATGTTTTTGATTGTGAGAATAAGTACGGGGAAATCTGTCCCCAGCAGGAAAAAGCACTGGAAGAATTAGGGATTGCACTTCCAAAACCGGATAAACCTAAAGGCCGCAATAATAATCGAAAGCAGACTTTTGATGCTATTTGCCGGACAATGCTTTTTGATATAACTCGAAAATACGGGTTGCATCTGGAAGAAGAACCGTCTTATGGAGGGCGAGATTATCTTGAAAAGCAGGATTATATCCTGTTTAAGCAAAAGGAACAGATGAAAAACCAGACAGAAATACTGGATACACTTACTCTGAAAATTGAAGAAGTAGAAGCTTTGATCGATGAAGTTTCAGATATTGCTTACGACAAAGCTGTGGAGGTTGTGACGGATGAGGTCAGAGTGGAAACCCATAAAGAAGACATTCGTCTGGTAGAACAGTCAAAGGCGTGGGTGCTTTCCCCTGAGCGCAAGGCTTCCCAAAAAGAAAGAACTTATGCTGTAAGTCGATTGGACGGAGTAATTACCAAAATTACAAAAGCTATGCAGACAGCAGTTAAAACAATCCAGACCACGCTGATAAAACCGGAAGTCAAAAAGGTGAATACCGAACAGATTAAGAAAAAAGCCAGAAGTTCCATTCTGGATAGGCTGGCAAAAGCAAAAATTACTGCGGAACAGGAGAACCGAGAGCGATGGGAACACGAAGGAAGAACTAAATTGGGAAGGAACGATATGGAGTTGTGATGTAAAGAAAAGAGGAAAAGGATGAATATATTTGAAGCAGTTAAACAGTCTGTGACTACCTGGCAGGCTGCAGAAAGCTATGGAATACGGGTAAACAAGAATGGAATGGCGGTCTGTCCATTTCACCGTGACAAGAATCCAAGCATGAAAGTGGACAGGCGTTTTCATTGTTTCGGATGTCAGGCAGATGGGGATGTGATTGATTTTACGGCACACTTGTACAATTTAAAACCAAAAGAGGCGGCAGAGAAATTGGCAAGAGATTTTTCTATACATTATGAGAACATGGGGCACAGCCCGCCACAGAGAAAACAAATCAAACGACAGCTAACACAGGAACAGAGGTATCTGCAGGCAGAAAATAGATATTTCCGTGCACTGGCAGATTACCTGCATTTGTTGAAACAGTGGAAAGAAGAGTGTGCTCCGAAACAGGTGGAAGATGTCTGGCATCCGCTGTTTATGGAGGCATTGGAAAAAATATCAGAAACAGAGTACCTGTTGGATACATTATTATCAGGCACATTAGAAGAACGAGTTGCCGTAGTGGTGGCTCATGGGAAGGAGGTGACAGCGATTGAACAGAGAATTTCAGACTTTATCACCACAGACACGACAGGAATTGTGCGAAGTAATGGATATAATGGAAACGGAGTTGACAGTAGAGGAAATCAGAGAACAACTGGAAATGACACAGAAGGGTGCTGTGAAAAACAATCGGCATAACTGTAAGCTAATTTTAGAACATGATCCTCTGTTAAAAGATGTATTCCGGCACAATATTTTGACTGAGCAGACAGACATTGTAAAACCCGTGTGGTGGGAACGGATAAGCCCGGCATTCACAGATATGGATTTGAACTATATTATGCTTTATTTGGAAGAGACTTACGGTTTGACGATGGATAAGATTGTGCAGAAAAGTATTGTCCATCAGGCAGATCGGAACAAATATCACCCTGTCCGGGATTATTTGAACAGTCTGCAATGGGATGGGCAGGAACGTATCCGCTATGTGCTGCATCATTTTCTTGGTGCACCTGTGGATGAGTTGACCTATGAAAGTATGAAAATGTTTTTGCTGGGAGCTATTGCCCGTGCGTTCCGCCCCGGAATTAAGTTTGAATATATGCTCTGTCTGGTCGGGGGTCAGGGCGTGGGAAAATCTACATTTTTTCGTTTCATGGCAGTAAAGGATGACTGGTTCACTGATGACATTGGCAAGCTGGATTCAGAAAAAGTTTATTGTCAGCTTCGCGGTCACTGGATGATTGAAATGTCTGAAATGGTTGCAACGGCACGTTCCAAGAGTATTGAGGAAACAAAGAGCTTTCTGAGCAGGCAGAAAGAGACTTATCGGGATTCTTATGCAGTATATGCTCTTGATCGTCCGAGACAATGTGTATTTGGAGGAACATCCAATATTAAGCGATTCCTGCCGTTTGACCGTACCGGAAATCGAAGATTCGTTCCGGTTCAGACGAACCGGGCAGAGATGGAGGTTCATATCCTCGAAAATGAGAAGGAATCCAGACAGTATATTGATCAGGTGTGGGCGGAAGCAATGATGTTGTACCGTAATGGGAATTTTAAACTGGCGTTTTCAAAGGAAACAGAAACACAGCTTGATAAACTGCGGCAGGAGTTCATGGCGGATGATACGGAAGCCGGAATGATACAGGCATGGCTGGATGAACATGAAGACAGAAAAGTCTGTTCATTGATGCTTTTTAAAGAGGCACTGGACAATCCTTATGTAAAGCCGAAGAAGGCGGAGACAGACCGCATCTGTGAAATCATGAATACAAGCATTGTGGGTTGGAAACAGGGGACGATGACAAGATTCAAGGATTACGGTACACAGCGTTCGTGGGTATGTGTAAACGAAAACTGTAAACGAGACGCAAAAGACTTAAAAAATGAAAATGACTGGCATCCGGTTACTGAGGAGGAAGCCCGGCAGATGGAGTTATCCTTCCAGTAAAATGCCAGTCAGGTTTACGGTAGTTGGCGTGTTGTTTACGCTTTTATCTATGGTTATTGCTTTGAGTTGTAGAATTTGTAAACAGTAAACAGATATATAAGAGTAATTTGGTATTGAGGAAAGAAAACTGAAAAAACAAAAAGAATTAGATTTTTTGGAGTTTGTTTACAGCGGTGGTTTACAACAGGGATGCCCCTTTGACTGGCATCTATTTAAGTTGAACAGGAATGACATTTAGCAGGACTATTTCAAAGAACATTTTCATAGTTATGGACAAGGATATACGGGAGGAGGTGGGAATTCCGCTATGAAAAAGAGAAAACTTAATTATCGATTCCATAATCCAAACACTGCGGAAGTAACCGCCGACTATCTGTTAAAGATATTGATTGAAGCAAATGCAAGTAAGGTGGAACAGGCAATACAAGAAGCAGCGGATGAGCTTCCCAATGAACCAAAACATGATGGAGGGTGTCCTGCGTAGCGCGTGGGATGCCTTTTATTTTTTTGCTATTGCTTGTGTTCTGTCTGAAAATCAGTTAAAATTAGTTCTAGAAAGTCATAGATTAGTCATAGAATTTAGTCATAGAAAATTTTGAAAGGCGGAAGAATATGATATATACGGATAGCCAATTAAAAGAAAAGATTGTTCGCATGATAGAATCCTTTGAAAATGAAGTTGTAGAATTTAAAGAAGCACGCACAAATTATTCGTTTAATGACATTGGTAAATATTTTTCTGCACTTAGCAATGAAGCAAATCTTCGGGGATTACAGGAGGCGTGGCTGATTTTCGGAATTTCGGATGATAAACGATATGTAGGAACGGAATTTCGGAAACAGGGAAGTCTGCAAAGTTTGAAAAAGGAAATCGTAAATGGAACCAATGAACGATTGACATTTCTGGAGATATACGAACTGACAATGGAAAAATGTCGAGTGATAGCATTTCAAATTCCTCCAGCTATTAGGGGGATTCCGACAACATGGCAAGGGGCAGCGTATGCCAGAGAGCATGAATCTGTATCGCCGCTTCCGATGAATAAAGTAGATCTACTTAGAAATCAGATAGGAATGGATTGGTCAAAAGAAATTGTAGAAGATGCTACCATAGAAGATTTGGATGAAGAAGCGATTAAAAGAGCAAGAGAACTTTTCTCAAAACGTCAGAGTGATCGAAAAAAAGCACAGGAAGTTTTAAAGAAACTGTCTGATATTGAGGTTTTAAATAAAGCTGGTATTACAATAAAAGGAAAAATAACCAGAACGGCGTTATTGTTATTAGGAAAAAGTGAGGCTAAATATTTCTTTGATGGCTTTATTCCTAGAATTACCTGGACACTTTATAATGCAGATAATTCGGTAAAAGCTTATGAACATTTTGATATACCGATGTTAATGGCAGTGGATAAGGTATATTCCAGGATCAGAAATGTAAAGTATCGCTATATTGCCGGACAGCAGACTTTGTTTCCGGATGAAGTAGATCAATATGAACCAGAGCTGATCAAAGAGATTATTAATAACTGTATTGCTCATCAGGACTATCGCTTGCGTGGAAAAATCAACGTAGAGGAATTTGAGGACAGACTGGTATTTATCAATGAGGGGGCTTTTATACCAGAAACTATTGAACAAGCACTGGAACCGGGATATAAACCACCGTATTATCGAAATGTGTTTTTGTGTAACGCAATGGTAAATCTGTATATGATTGATACAAATTCAATGGGAATACCAATGATGTATCAGATACAGCGTGATAAATGCTTCCCATTGCCGACATATGATTTGAACACAATTAATAGAGTTACAGTGACTGTGTACGGAAAGATATTGGATAAGAATTATACTCAGCTTTTATATTCCAATGAAGATTTAGATATGAGAACTGTATTTTTGTTGGATAAAGTTCAGAAACAGGAAGTAGTTTCTAAAGAAAGCTTTAAGGATTTGAAGAAAAAAGGTCTTGTGGAAGGACGTTATCCTAATGTTTTTGTATCTTTCAAGGTGGCAGATATTGTCGGACAGAAAGCTGCTTATGTTCGAAATAAAGGGTTAGATGATGATATTTGCAAGCAGTTAATTATAAAAGCACTTCAGTCAATGGGAGAAGCCAGCAAAAGAGATTTAATGGAAGTACTGGAAAAAGCATTGCCAGAAGTACTTAGCGATGAACAGAAATCGAAGAAGGTTTCTAATTTGTTACAGGCAATGAAAAAGGATGGAATTGTTGTTACAACAGGAACTAATAGGTATGCAAAGTGGTACTTGATAAAAAAATGATTGATTTACAAAAATGCGAGGGGGATGAAAAATGAAATATATTACACAAGATTGGACATCTACTAAGGATGGATATTTATTTTTTGTTCAAAGACTACAAGAAATGTTGTTTCATTATTCAGATGATATTGTTAAAGCGCCTGTTCATAATACACAAACATTATTAGAAGAATATGTTGATACTGAAAAAGATGTGGTGAAAGGGAGTATTAAGCAATATCAATTAGATATAATTGCAAAAGAGATTAAGTCGAGTTTAATGACAGACGTTATTGTTCGAGAGTTGTATAAATATGAAGTTATTGAAGAGATGGCAAAATTTTTAGATAAAGATCAAAGAACAGCGGTACATTATATATTCAATAAGATACCAAAGAAAAAGTACTATGAAATATGTTGTAAATACTTGAAAGAAAATTTGTCGGAATCAAACCGTAAAACAGAAATTGAAAAAGGACTTCGTGCTTGGCTTGCTTTTTTGCTATGGCATGGATATTCATCGGAATATATATATAGATTCCTGAGAAATATATTTGAGGAAAGTATAAATGATCCAGAAAAAAAAGCACAGATTTTTTTGAATAGGTTTGATTTTGAAATTGGTAAATACAAAGTGTACTTTGTTTTTTATGAAAAATTAAAGCCATATCAAAAGTTGTTAAATGAAAGATTGCATATTTCGTTTGAAGATGATGGTTGCTTTAAACAGATTAAAAGAAAGCAAAAGTCCTTTATAGGGGTTATGGAAACAAAGGCATATGATAATTATTCAGCAATGAAACGAGCGTATTCTGCATTAGAAATTTTTTTGAGATATTTAGAAGTTTTTTTGAATGATAATATCAGTGTAATAGGTAAAAACGTATTGGTAATTCGACAAGATACCCAAGAGGGAATAATTCTTCCCGTAAAAGCGTTTGGGTATAAAAGTATCAAGCCTGAGCCACGAGAAAATTTTAAAACTGAAATAGATACAATTGTTTTGGGATGCCAAGAAAAAGGAAAGGAAACTTATTCTCAGCTTAATAAGATTGTTGATTTGCATAATGCGGCATTAAATCAACAAGACTTAAATGATGCATTTCTTAATTTGTGGTCAGCGTTGGAGGTTGCAAGTGTTACAGATAGTTCAAAATCCAAAATTGAAAGCGTTACTGATAATATAGTTTCCATTCTACAAAATGACTATTTCGAATGCATATTTTCTAATATACTTGACGATTTGAAAAATAATTTAGGTAATCGAAAAGTAAGTTTGTTGCTTAAAGATATAACAGAATTCGATAAAGAGATTTGTAAAATCGCAGGCTTTATATTTCTTGAAAAATATGAGAAATATCGAGAAGATTATTTTGCGAATGAGCTTAAGTATTATCCCAATATACGTTATAAAATATATAACTTATATGAGCAAAGAGAAAATCGCGAAAAATTATGGCATCTTTCCGAAAAGTATTGTCAAAGAATTGAATGGCATCTTTATCGCTTATATAGGCTTAGAAATGCTATTGTTCATGCAGGGGAAAGCCATAAACGAATACAAATGTTAGGAGAACATTTGCATATCTATGTGGATCGTGTAATTCTTGAGTTGATGGTTAAATTAGCAAAAGATAAATGCCTTGGGACGATACAAGATGTTTTTACAGATACATATTTGTTATTGAATAAAAAGAAAAAAAATTTAAAAGAACCAGGTAATGTTGATGAACAATCCATTATGCTATTGTTAGAAAATTTTTTTATCGAAGAGTAATGCATATAAGGAATATTCTGAAGAAAGGGTATTCCTTATTTTGCTATTTACAATTATATTTTAGATGGTACAATAAAGTTGTAACAGAACGACTTAAATATAACAGAAAGGTATTAGATATGAATATAGCTGCTTATTGTCGTGTCTCCACTGATAAAGCTGATCAGCTCAACAGTCTGGAAGCTCAAAAGCAATTTTTCTCTGAGTACACCCAGCGTACTGGTGACAACTTAGTTAGATTATATGCAGATGAGGGTATTTCAGGCACGAAAATAAAAAATCGAAAAGAATTTTTACGCATGATGGCTGATGCTGAACATGGACTATTTGATATGGTAGTAGTAAAGGACATCTCTCGCTTTGCCAGAAATACTGTAGACCTTCTGCAGAATGTCCGCAAACTGAAAGCATTAGGAATCGAGACACAGTTTTTGACGGCCAACATGACCAGCATGGGAAACAGTGAATTTGTTCTGACAATCTTCGGTGCATTGGCGCAGGAAGAAAGTGCCAATACTTCAAAGCGTGTGAAATTCGGCAAGAAAATGAATGCTGAAAAAGGACGAGTTCCGAATATTGTGTACGGATATGATAAAACCATTGGAGATTACTTTAATTTGGCAATCAACGAGGAAGAAGCAGCTGTTATCAGGCAGATTTATAAATGGTATATCGAAGAAGGATATGGTGCCGCCAAGATTGCAAACATGCTGAATGCGAAAGGTATCCGAACAAAGCGTAATTGTCAGTGGAGCCAGAATGCGACGTGCCGGATTTTAACGAATGAACTTTATACCGGAAAAATTATCAACGGCAAGCAGGAAGTAGCTGACTTCCTGACTGGACAGAGAACGGAAAAAGACGAGACGGAGTGGATGGTAACAGAACGTCCGGAACTGCGGATTATTGAGCCGGAAATGTATGAAAAGGCACAGGAGATTTTGGAGTGCAGAAGCAAGACTTTTAAATTAACAAAGGAACGGCAGAGCAATAAGTATTTGTTTTCTACTCTGATTAAATGTAAGGAATGTGGCTGGTCATTTCGACGAACTGTTCGTACTTATAAGAATACTTATATTCGCTGGGTATGTTCCGGTCATAATGGACGTGGGGCGGATAGCTGCCCGAATGCTCAGACAGTGGACGAGGAAGAGTTGATTGAAGTTCTGTCCGAATACTTTTCCGAGCTGCTGAAAGCAAAGAAAAATGTAATTCGTCACGTAACAGGCGAATTCCAGAGGGTTTACAAAGCCAAGGATGAGAACCTGAATTACGAAAAGGAATTGAACGCACAGCTTCACAAGCTTCAAAAAATGCGTCAGAAATACATGGATATGTACACCGATGACCTCATTACACGTGAGGAACTGAATGAAAAAATCGGCGGCACAAAACAGGAAATCGAGCGTCTGGAGAATGAGTTGAAAATGGTTGCTTATCACCTGACAAAAGGTGAACAACTGGAAATAATCTTGAATCGCACGTTTAAAGAGATTGAAGATATTTCCGATGTTCACCAGATGACCAATGCACAGCTTAAACGGATTATCCAGAAAATTGAAGTAGACAAGGATGGTAACGTAGATATTTACTTACGAATCTTCGGTGATTTAGGCTTAGATGAAACCGTTCTAATTAGTGACAACCAAACATAAGGATTGCGTAGAACGCCTGAAAGTGATCAATCCGGCTCTGGCCATAGAAGTTCGCAAGGTACTGGATGTAAACAAGCAGGAGCGACATATCCGGGGAGGTATCGCTACCCGGGAAAAATATCTCCATGCTCACATGCGGTGAACAGGCGGGCCGGGTTAAATGCTGATCATAAAATATCAGTGTTTATGGAGCCGGGTAAACTAAAATATGAATGTCTGTGTTATTATCCGGCTTGCTCTGGTTGACATACCTGATAAGATGTGCGAAGATTTATCATACGATAGAACAGCAAAATAAAGCACATAGGAAAGAGAGGATTTTATCATGCTGAAACAGTTATCCATCTATGCAGAAAATAAAAAGGGTGTTATGCAGAACATTACCGGTATCCTGAAGAACGAGGATATCAACATTCTGGGCTCTGTGACTAATGACAGCGCAGAGTACGGAATCGTACGAATGGTAGTTTCGGAGCCGGATAAGGCAATGGAGGCTCTGATCGCTGCAGGATATCTCTGCCACGTGATCGAGGTGATCGGAGTGGAGGTTGAGGATAAGACTGGAAATCTGAATGATCTGCTTCTTACACTGAAGGACAGTAATGTGAGCGTGGATTATCTGTACCTCTCCTTTAACCGTGATTCAGGCAAGCCGATCATGGTATTCCATACCGAGGATATCATGGAAGTGAGATCCTGCCTGAAATCCAGAGGCTATACCGTTTTATAAAAACAGGATTTTACCGTGTGGTAGAGGCTTTTATCCGTTTGATAAATATTAAAATATTCTATATTATAAACACGAAATATCAATTTTACAAATGTATATGGCCATGCTATCATATATCCATAATAGTTCTTAACCTGTAAACAGCCACCTCAGGATATGTGAATATCCGTATCATACAGGCCGGGAACTAAAAACTCATCACATAAAGTTAATAATTACACCCATGAAGAGATCTGTGGATCAGCGTACACAGATTCCTTCAGAAAGAAGCTGTTACGTCGGCGGAGTTTTCTGTGTCTCTAAGGATGTGACAGCCTTTTTCTTTTGCTCTGAAAAAATTCGCAGTAATTTCACAAAAACATGATACAGTAGGAAAAAACGACGGAAAAGAAATAACAGTATTTCAGAAAATAACAGCCGATAGATAATTCAGCTGTCCAGAACAGAACGGACTGGAATTACTACAGACAGACGAGGAAATGAAATGAGACCAATAAGAATACAGAAAGCGGAAAAAAACAAAAAACAGGGAAACAGAGGGTGGATCTATCTCCTGGCGTTTCTGTTTCCGGTGCTGATCTTTACGCTGGGTTTTGCACTGAAGGGTGTTTATCCTTTTGGAGAAAATTCGGCGCTGGTGGTAGATGGAGTCCATCAGTATACAGCCTTTTACAGGGAACTTTCAGAGCAGCTTGGAAAGGGAACGGACTGGACCTGGTCCGCACATGCCATGGGATATAATTTTTACGGATTGTTTTGCTATTATCTTTGCAGTCCGTTCAGCTTCCTAATACTGCAGTTTATGAAATTCATGTATGTAAACGAGGCTGTCACTGCGGTGATTCTGATCAAGGCAGGGCTTTGCAGCGTATCCATGGCATGGTATTCCGGGAAAAAATATCCGGGCAGAAAAAGTATGGCAGTTTCTCTTGGCTGTATGTACGCACTGTCTAATTTTCTTATAGGCTATTACAGCAATGTGATGTGGCTGGACTGTATCATGCTTCTTCCGGTGCTTGCATATCTTATTGAACAGCTGGTGCATACCGGAAAATGGCGAGGGTATTGTCTGGTGCTGGGGTACTGTATTTTAACCAGCTATTATATGGGATTTATGTTATGCACATTTGCTGCTTTTTATTATCTGGCAGAGCTGGCTGCGGCAGAATCCGGTCGACGGCCGGAGAAAATCCGTTTTTCATTATTGAAATTTGCCGGGGCGTCTGTTGCCGGAGCCGGACTTGCAGGAATCACACTGATCCCCGGAATTGCTGCGGTATCCAGAACTGCAGCGGCGGAAGAGGCAGGCACCGGACTTTCGGGAGTGTACGGAGATATCTGGAAACAGCTGGGCGCATTATTCGAGGATTCCCTGTCCTTTGTAAAATCCGGCGACCAGGGAGATGTGAACCTTTACTGTGGCTGTGCAGTGCTGCTTTTTGCCGGAATTTATTTTCTGAATAAAGAAATCCGCACAGCAGAAAAAATCGTAACAGGTATATTGATCGTTTTGTATTTTGCGGGGATCCATATCACAGCGCTGAATCTGCTTTTTCACGGATTGCATAAACCTGTGGGAATCCCCAATCGTTTTGTGTTCATCCTGATATTTCTGCTGTTGAAAATGTCCTGTGATGCATGGGGAAATGTGGAAAATGAAAGCACAGGAAGAATTTTTGCCGGACTGATCGCTGCAGAGGGCTTCTGTATCGTTGTGGGGATCAAAAGCGGAAATATCTGGGGACTTCTGCTTACAGCAGGGGTTCTTGCAGTATTCTTTCTGGTTATGTGGACGGAACGGTGTATCTGTGGAAAACTGTCCGGTCATGCCTTCTGCTGTGTGGAGATCCGAAAGCTGGGATGTCTGGTGCTGGCAGTGCTGATCCTTGCAGAGACAGGAATTCACGGAATCGTCAGTATTACAGATAATGGAACCGCAAACCGTGATATTTATGTGGAAAGTGAGCAGGAGGTTTGTGGATTACTGGAGTCTGCCGGTGTGGATCAGGTGGATTACCGTGCCGCTATTGTAAATCCTCTTGTGAGAAATGAAGAGATGCTGTATCAGCTGAACGGGATATCTATGTATTCCTCTACTAATACAGAGGTAATGTGGGATTTTGTAAAAAACATGGGCTTTGAAAATCTGGAAAATCGTTTTCAGTATGCGGGATCCACGGAAGTGACGGATATGCTTCTGGGAATACGATATCTGTTTTGCAGGAATACAAGAAAGCTTCATACTGTTTATAAAAAAATCGGAGAAAGCCAGTCCTTTGATCTCTATGAGAATCCGAGAGCACTGAAAGCCGGATATATGGTCAGTGATTCCGTACTGGACTATGCAATGGAAGGAACAAATCCACTTGAGGTTCAGAACCGGCTGCTCAGCGGTATTGCGGGAAAAAGACTGTACAAAATGCAGACGGTGTCTTCAGAAGCAGTATGGGCCGGGACTGTGGATTTTGATATTTCGCTGAAAGAAGGAGAGCATGGGTATCTTTATATCCCGGGAACAGAGCCGGAAACTGTAACGATCAACGGCCAGGATCAGAAATCCGATTACTGGAATAATAATTTCCTGGATCTTGGCACTTATGATACGGATACGGTTGTGCATGTAACTGCGGAAACCGGAATGCAGGAAGCGGTTCTGGGAACTTACCGGGAATCGGACCTGGATGAGATCTATGAAATGCTTTCTTCCCGGCAGATGGATCTGAAGAATGGAAAGGGTACCATAGCTGCAGCAAAGGATGGAATGCTCCTTCTCAGCATATTTTATGATCCTGATATGCAGATTTATGTAGATGGGAAAAAGGTCGATGGGAAAAGCATCCAGGGGCTTACCGGTGTAAAGCTTTCGGCCGGGACACATACGGTTACTATGAAATATCGGACTCCGGGGCTGCAGGCGGGAGCAGTTCTTTCTATATTAATAGCAGGAATACTGGGAATACTCTGGTATATCAGCAGAAGAAAAATGGGTATTTCCGGCAGGTTGTGACATCTATGAAGAAAACTGTGTTAAACCCCTGTAAAATCAGCAAAAATTCTTCATAAAACACCTTGACAAGCCCTGTATTTACGGTCTATAATGAGCAAGCGTGCGAATGAAACGTTATATTTTCGCATGCCGTAATTTGTAAATAGCAACCGCAAGGCCCCATGGGAAAGCCCATGGAGAAATAAATCGGGAGGTGAAATGGAATGCCAACATTCAACCAGTTAGTAAGAAAGGGCCGTCAGACAGCTGTTAAGAAATCTACAGCACCGGCTCTGCAGAAAACATACAACTCTTTAAGAAAGAAAGCAGTTGATCAGGCTGCTCCACAGAAACGTGGTGTTTGTACTGCTGTTAAAACAGCTACTCCTAAAAAGCCTAACTCAGCTCTTAGAAAGATCGCCAGAGTTCGTCTTTCCAACGGTATCGAGGTAACAAGTTATATTCCAGGAGAGGGTCACAACCTTCAGGAGCATAGCGTTGTTCTTATCCGTGGAGGAAGAGTTAAGGACTTACCTGGTACAAGATACCACATCATCAGAGGTACTCTTGATACCGCAGGTGTCGCTAACAGAAAACAGGCTCGTTCCAAATACGGAGCTAAGAGACCTAAAGTTAAAAAATAATTTAAGTAGATCAGAAATCTACGCCGCTTCCTGATTGCAGATAATCAGGAGGATTACAAAGATATTATTCATCTAATGTATTACAGCGGAAGACTATAAGGATTTGTACGGTATTCCATATACCCTGTCGGTTGCGGGTTAAATATAGGACCTTACCAGTGCGAACATGCAATAGTTTTACTGCGTGAGTACCGATGATATAATCAATATGATTAAGGAGGGAAGTAACGTGCCACGTAAAGGACATACTCAGAAAAGAGACGTTCTGGCTGACCCGATGTACAATAACAAAGTGGTTACCAAACTTATCAATAACATCATGTTAGACGGTAAGAAAGGTGTTGCTCAGAAAATTGTATACGGCGCATTTGCCAGAGTAGAGGAAAAAGCTGGTAAACCAGCAATTGAAGTATTTGAAGAGGCTATGAACAACATCATGCCAGTTCTCGAGGTAAAAGCAAGACGTATCGGTGGTGCTACTTATCAGGTTCCGATCGAGGTAAGAGCAGACAGACGTCAGGCACTTGCTCTTCGTTGGCTTACAATGTTCTCACGTAAGAGAGGCGAGAAGACAATGGAAGAAAAACTGGCTAATGAGCTTCTGGACGCAATGAACAACACAGGTGCATCCGTTAAGAGAAAAGAAGACATGCACAAGATGGCTGAGGCAAATAAAGCATTTGCTCACTATCGCTTCTAATTCGAGGAGGAAAATTCATTGGCTGGAAAAGAAGGAAGAGAATATCCATTAGAGAGAACCAGAAATATCGGTATCATGGCGCATATCGATGCTGGTAAAACAACTCTTACAGAGCGTATTCTTTATTATACAGGAGTTAACTACAAGATCGGTGATACTCATGAAGGTACAGCGACAATGGACTGGATGGAGCAGGAGCAGGAGCGTGGTATCACAATCACATCCGCTGCTACAACATGTCACTGGACTCTTGAGGAGAACTGCAAGCCAAAGCCAGGTGCTCTTGAGCATCGTATCAACATCATTGATACACCAGGACATGTAGACTTCACTGTTGAGGTTGAGCGTTCCCTTCGTGTGCTTGATGGTGCTGTCGGCGTTTTCTGTGCTAAGGGTGGTGTTGAGCCGCAGTCAGAGAACGTATGGCGTCAGGCTGATACCTACAATGTACCTCGTATGGCATTCATCAACAAGATGGATATCCTTGGTGCAAACTTCTACGGTGCAGTAGAGCAGATCAAGACTCGTCTTGGTAAAAACGCTATCTGCCTTCAGCTTCCGATCGGAAAAGAGGATGACTTCAAAGGAATCATCGATCTTTTCGAGATGAAAGCATACATCTACAATGATGAGAAGGGTGATGACATCTCTATTACTGATATCCCGGAGGATATGCAGGAAGATGCAGAGCTTTATCATACAGAGCTGATCGAGAAGATCTGCGAGCTGGATGATGACCTCATGATGGAGTATCTTGAGGGAGATGAGCCTTCTGTAGACAGACTGAAAGCTGTCCTCAGAAAAGCTACATGTGAGTGTACAGCAGTACCGGTTTGCTGCGGTTCCGCTTACAGAAACAAAGGTGTTCAGAAACTTCTGGACGCAATCCTTGAGTACATGCCGGCGCCTACAGATATCCCGGCTATCAAGGGTGTTGACCTTGACGGCAACGAAGTTGAGAGACATTCATCTGATGATGAGCCGTTCTCCGCTCTTGCATTCAAGATCATGACTGACCCATTCGTAGGAAAGCTTGCTTATTTCCGTGTTTATTCAGGAACAATGAACTCCGGTTCTTATGTACTGAATGCCACAAAAGATAAAAAAGAGCGTGTTGGACGTATCCTTCAGATGCACGCTAATAAACGTATGGAGCTGGATAAGGTTTACTCCGGTGATATCGCTGCAGCAATCGGATTCAAATTCACTACAACAGGTGATACAATCTGTGATGAGCAGCATCCGGTAATCCTTGAGTCCATGGAGTTCCCAGAGCCAGTTATCGAGCTCGCTATCGAGCCTAAGACAAAAGCTGGACAGGGCAAACTTGGTGAGGCACTTGCTAAGCTTGCTGAGGAGGACCCGACATTCCGTGCTCATACAGATCAGGAAACAGGACAGACCATCATCGCTGGTATGGGTGAGCTTCACCTTGATATCATCGTTGACCGTCTTCTTCGTGAGTTCAAGGTTGAGGCAAACGTTGGTGCACCTCAGGTTGCTTACAAAGAGACAATCACCAAACCTGTTGATGTAGACAGCAAGTATGCAAAACAGTCTGGTGGTCGTGGACAGTATGGTCACTGTAAAGTTAAATTCGAGCCTATGGATGCCAACGGAGAAGAGCTGTACAAGTTCGAGTCTACAGTTGTTGGTGGTGCTATTCCGAAGGAATACATCCCGGCAGTTGGCGAA
Organism: Blautia sp. MSK20_18; assembly: GCF_020553125.1. Taxonomy (NCBI): domain Bacteria; kingdom Bacillati; phylum Bacillota; class Clostridia; order Lachnospirales; family Lachnospiraceae; genus Blautia; species Blautia sp. MSK20_18. The sequence goes on along the minus strand of NZ_JAJCGR010000010.1, from coordinate 5,242 downwards.
GGTATCGAGGAAGCTATGAAAGCTGGTATCCTCGGAGGATTCCCGGTAGTTGGTGTACATGCGAATGTATACGATGGTTCTTACCATGAAGTCGATTCTTCTGAGATGGCATTCCACATTGCAGGTTCTCTTGCATTCAAGGATGCTATGCAGAAAGCAGCTCCGGTTCTTCTTGAGCCAATCATGAAGGTCGAAGTTACTACACCAGAGGATTACATGGGTGACGTTATCGGTGATATCAACTCCCGTCGTGGACGTATCGAAGGTATGGAAGATATCGGTGGCGGTAAGATGATCCGTGGATATGTTCCGCTTTCCGAGATGTTCGGATATGCTACAGACCTTCGTTCCAGAACACAGGGACGTGGTAACTACTCTATGTTCTTCGAGAAATATGAGCAGGTTCCGAAGTCTGTACAGGAGAAGATCCTTTCCAAAAAGGACTGATCTGATATAAAATAATAAAATGCTTGCAAATAACCTTGGTTTGCAATATAATCAAGGTTAGCAAGTTTAAATCTGAAAAAATGCTCTAATTTTGATAGAGCCAAGTTTTAAGGAGGACATTTTAAAATGGCAAAGGCTAAGTTTGAGAGAACAAAACCGCATTGTAACATTGGTACCATCGGACACGTTGACCATGGTAAAACAACATTAACAGCAGCTATCACTAAAGTTCTTGCAGAGAGAGTTCCAGGAAACGTAGTAGAGAACTTTGAGGATATCGATAAAGCTCCAGAGGAAAGAGAGCGTGGTATCACAATTTCTACAGCTCACGTTGAGTATCAGACAGAGCGTAGACATTACGCACACGTTGACTGCCCAGGACATGCTGACTACGTTAAGAACATGATCACAGGTGCAGCTCAGATGGATGGTGCTATCCTTGTTGTTGCTGCTACAGACGGTGTTATGGCTCAGACTAAAGAGCATATCCTTCTTTCCCGTCAGGTAGGTGTTCCTTACATCGTTGTATTCATGAACAAATGTGATATGGTAGACGATGAGGAGCTTCTTGAGCTCGTTGAGATGGAGATCCGTGATCTTCTTTCCGAGTATGACTTCCCAGGAGATGACATTCCGGTTATCCAGGGTTCTGCTCTTAAAGCTCTTGAGGATCCGGCTGGCCCATGGGGAGACAAGATCATGGAGCTTATGGATGCTGTTGATGAGTACATTCCGGACCCACAGCGTGACACAGATAAACCGTTCGTAATGCCTGTAGAGGACGTATTCTCCATCACAGGACGTGGTACAGTTGCAACTGGTAGAGTTGAGGCTGGTGTTCTTCACGTATCTGAGGAAGTTGAGATCGTTGGTATCAAAGAGGAGACTCGTAAAGTTGTTGTAACTGGTATCGAGATGTTCCGTAAACTTCTTGATGAGGCTCAGGCTGGTGATAACATCGGAGCACTTCTTCGTGGTGTTCAGAGAAACGAGATCGAGCGTGGACAGGTTCTTGCTAAACCAGGAACACTTACATGCCATACAAAATTCACAGCTCAGGTTTACGTTCTGACTAAAGACGAGGGTGGCCGTCATACACCATTCTTCAACAACTATCGTCCGCAGTTCTATTTCAGAACAACAGACGTAACAGGTGTTTGCAACCTTCCAGAGGGAACAGAGATGTGCATGCCTGGAGATAACATCGAGATGACAATCGAGCTGATTCATCCGATCGCTATGAGCCAGGGTCTTACATTTGCTATCCGTGAAGGTGGACGTACTGTAGGATCAGGACGTGTTGCTACAATCATCGAGTAATCGTTAATTAGTATAACATCCTAATTTAATATATATTGAGTACCGCAAGGTACATTGTGTCCAAACGTAAGATACCCCGGAACCGTAAGGTTTCCGGGGTTTTTCTGTTGGGTGGAAAGTAAAATCATCTATGAATTTTCAATGCGGAGATTAAAGGAAATTTATCAATAAGACTAAGTAAAGATAAATTTAAAATTGAAAAATAAGACCAGCGGTGCCAAAACGGTGCCAAAAAAACTCCTGCGAATGTTTGCTATTCACAGGAGTAATTTTTTTACCAGCCTTTGATCTGTTTGATCTGTTCAGCACGTTCCGGATCACGATGATATTGCAGTTTCAGACGGATTGTTACCACAATATCCAGCTTTTAAAAGATGACAAGGAGCAGGCAGTTAAAGATAAAGAGGAAGCTGAGAAGTGTGCGGAAAAAGCCGAGAAAGATCTGCATAGCCTGGAAGAACGCAGAGAACGGTTACAGCCGGTAATGGATAATGTCAGCAAAGAAATAAAGGAATATGGAACAGTGAAAACTCTACTTCCAGAAGCTGGTGCATTGGAACGTGCAACAACCTACCGGGATAAGAAAATAAAACCACTGTTTACTCAGGTGAAAAATAAAATTGCTGCGATGGCTGCACAGGTTAAAGAACTTGCCGAAGAAGTAGAAAAATGGAAACACAAATATCAGAAAACAAAGCAAGCATATAACCAAATACAAAGAGAGTTAGATGCAGTGCGTGAAGAAAAAGAGCAGTTATTTGATGAAAAACAACAATTGCAGGATGTTTCTGATAGATATGACCGGGTAGTGCGTGTTCTTGGAGAAAATGCTGTAGATGATGCGGTACAACAGGATATACAGGAGCAGAAGGCATTAGAAGAAAAGCGACAAATGGAGCAAATGCCAACAGGAAGTATTCACGAAAGACTTGCCTGGGGAGCCAGAAAGAGCAGTCGGAAGGCTGCTCTTTGGCAATCTAAGAATAGAGTTTTGGGATAGAATATGATAAAATGTAAGAGATAAATCGGTATTTAACGAGGAGGTAATGATTATGAGTAGAAATATAAAAGGTGGTTTTTTAACATTAAGTAGTGTTGTTGGTATTGTAGGAATGATAATAGCGGCAATGCAAAATCCAGCAACTGCATGGGTAACGCCACCTGGAAGAATGATTATAAGTATTTTAGAAAATGGATTATTGATTCCTACGGTTTTATTCCTTGTTCTTTTTATTTATGGATTGTATATTTTCCTAACGGAGAAAAACGATTGAGCAATACCGGTTTGTCGAATTAAGAAAACCGGTATTTGTGGAGGAGGAATTCTGTAATGAGATTTTTTGAAAATACCCGTAAGCCACAAGGCTTCGGCGGAAAATTGATGACGAAGATGATGAACAGCGGTCACGCCAAATTATCGCAATGGGGATTCTCAAATATCTCCACGAAGTCTGATGCTGAAGTTCTTGACGTCGGCTGTGGCGGCGGAGCAAATATTGCGGTCTGGCTTGATAGATGTAGAAATGGCCACGTGACAGGAATGGATTATTCTGAGGTTAGTGTGGCAAAATCTCAAAAATTGAACGCCCTCGCCATTAAACAAGGGAAATGTAATGTAGTTCAAGGAGATGTATCTGCTATACCCTTTTCTGACGCGACTTTTGATTATGTTTCTGCCTTCGAAACAGTTTACTTTTGGCCAGGATTAGTAAAATGCTTTTCCGAGGTCAACCGTGTGCTGAAAAGCGAAGGCATATTCCTGATTTGTAACGAGAGTGACGGAACGAATGCCGCAGATGAAAAATGGACAAAGATGATCAATGGTATGAAGATTTACACATCTAAACAACTTGTTGCCGCTTTGAAAGAAGCGGGTTTTACAGAGATCAAAACGTATTCAAATGCAAAAAATCATTGGATAAGTATTGTTGCAACGAAATAGCCAAATTCCAGTTTGTATAATTGAAAAAATGAAAAACGCATAGACAACTGTGTCTATTAGTGAAAATACGACATTTCTCGCTTTGTGTCGTGTTATTTGCAGATAACAGATTCTATATTTGATGATGAAAGGAGGAGTTGAGGTGGACCAAGTAAAAATCGGGAATTTTTTAAAAAAACTTCGCAAAGAAAAAGGCATTACACAGGAGCAGTTGGCAGAAATATTAAATGTCTCTGGAAGGACCGTATCCAGATGGGAAACCGGAAACAATATGCCGGATATCAGTATTCTTGTGGATATTGCAGATTATTATGATATCAGCATTCCTGAGATTATCAGTGGAGAAAGGAAAAGCGAGATGATGAACGAAGAAGAAAGAAAAATTGCTAAAACAATGTCAGATTATGCAACTACAGAGAAAGAGAAGATTTTTAAGGAAATGAAGCTCCAAAGTGTCATGGGAGTTTGTGCATTGGTTCTATACTGGATTCTGCATGAAACAGGTGCATATATGTATAATGATGTGTTAGGAAAGCTTGCCGGCTATTGTGAGACCTTGGTATCTGTGTCAGTCATAATGATGGCAGCATTTACGACAGGATCTTTAAGCAAGGTGCGGAGCAAGAGTAGGAAAGTTTTTGTGTTCGAAAATTTCCCAAAACCTATGCAATTAGTTGTAACTGCAGTTGTTGCTTTTGGTGGAGCTGCTGTGATCAAGCTGGTACTGGTGTATTTTTTCGGCTTATAAGTATTTTCAAATTCGTATTACATACTATGGAAAAAGAACTTTTTGACATTCTTACAGATGCGTGATAATATGCTTATAGAAAAAAGAGTGCTACCGATAGACGGTTAGTCCGTTTTGCTATTTAGAATATCTATCAAAAATAACCGCTTAGTTTGCAGACTGGGCGGTTATTTTTGTGGTTTATGATTATCCTTGCCTAATGTATATCCGATACAAAAGCAGGTTAGGCCGAAGCTCACTACTGCTATGAAGTCAACAATACTCATTGGCTTAGTTCTTCTTTCCATTGGATTCCTTTACAGGTTTCTATGTAATCAGAAGGTCACAGGTCTACACTCCGTTCGGTCGTTGCTAAACGAGTGCCAGTGGCACTCTGCAACCCTCTGTTGAAGGACTAACCGCCTACCGTTATGGTAGCACCCATATTCTGATTATAACCGCCTGAAACTGTCGGCGCAATATGAAGTTGACAGATGAGAGTAGGGCAACTGTAGAAAAGAATCTTTTCGACCAGAGATTCCGGCGCCAAAACGGTGCCAGGAAATCAGGAAAATAAAAATACATGGTGCAGATCAGCCCTTTTTCACTATATTTTGGAGAGAAAACCATAAAAAATATGAGATAAAACAGGATTAAAGTATCGTGAGGGTGGACGTACTGTAGGATCAGGACGTGTTGCTACAGTTATCGAGTAATCGTTAATTAGTATAACATCCTAATTTAATATATATTGAGTACCGCAAGGTACATTGTGTCCAAACGTAAGATACCCCGGAACCGTAAGG